>JBJONI010000350.1:0-13724 GCA_046051915.1 Pseudomonadota bacterium | reverse complement strand
GACGTCGAAAAGATCGTGGCCGGTCACGAGGTCTACATCTGCTCGGACTGCATTCGCTTGTGCCGCGACATCCTGCACGAGGGGGGGCCAGGCCGCGCGAGCGTCGCTTGGTCCAAGGACGATCTGCCGACCCCGGCGGACATCAAGGGGTTCCTCGATCAGTACATGATCGGTCAACACACGGCGAAGCGGCGGATTGCCGTGGCCGTGTACAACCACTACAAGCGGTTGCAGGCCAACGCGTCCGACAAGAAAGGTGACGTCGAAATCCAGAAGAGCAACGTGTTGCTCATCGGGCCGACCGGCACGGGCAAGACCCTGATCGCCCAAAGCCTCGCGCGCTTCCTCGATGTGCCCTTCGTCGTGGCCGATGCGACGACGCTGACCGAAGCTGGCTACGTGGGCGAGGACGTCGAGAACATGGTGGCGGCGCTCTACCAAGCGGCCGGGCAGAACGTGGAGCGAGCGCAGCGGGGCATCATCTACGTCGACGAGATCGACAAGCTCGCACGCAAAGGCCCCACCGGCAGCGTCTCGCGCGACGTGTCGGGGGAAGGCGTCCAGCAAGCACTGCTCAAGATTCTAGAGGGAACCGTCGCTTCCATCCAGTCCAAGTCGAAAGCGCGCGGCGCGCAAGGCGACAACATCACCATCGACACGACGAACATCCTGTTCATCTGTGGCGGCAGTTTCGAAGGGCTCCCCAAGATCATCGGGTCGCGCCTCGGGAAGCGGTCCGTGGGCTTCCAACGCGAGGCCGATGCGTCGTCGAGCCGCCCTGCGCCCAAGGGCAACGGTCAGGATGACCTCGCGCTGTTGTCGAGCGTGACGTCCGAGGATCTCACGAAGTTCGGCCTGATTCCCGAATTCATGGGCCGTCTGCCCGTGATGGCTGTGCTCGATCCGCTCGGTGTCGACGACCTGGTCCACGTGCTGACCGAGCCGAAGAACAGTTTGGTCAAGCAATACCAGCGCCTGTTGAAGTCAGAGAAGGTCAAACTGACGTTCACCGACGAAGCCCTTCGCGCGATCGCCGAGCTCGCGATCAAGCGGCGCTCGGGGGCGCGAGGCCTGCGCGCGATCATGGAGCGCGTGATGCTCGACGTGATGTTCGACGTGCCGAGCCGGAGCGACGTTCGCGTGGTCACGATCACAGCCCAGACCGTTCACGGAGAGGCGCCGGCGCAGTACACGGCCTCCGCGGAGTTGGGTGGGGTCAGCTGACGTGCGCGCGTCGGCGAAGCTGCTGATCGCGTCTCCTCAGATGGTCGATCCCTTCTTCCAAGGCTCGGTCGTGCTCGTGTGGGATCACGACGAGGCGGGCGCCATCGGCGTGATCGTCAACAAGGGCGTCGACGTCGCGCTGACCGAGGTCCTGACCTTCCCTCCCGACATCGACCTCTCGCCCTACCAAGGATTGAAGCTTGGGTGGGGGGGACCCGTCGAGAGCGCATCCGGCACGGTCGTGGTGGATGGCGAGGTCGACGACGACCAAGGCTGGAACCTCGACGCCGCGATCGGGGTCACGCGATCGCTCGACGAGCTCCATGTTCAGATGCGCCGCGGAACGAAGCTCGTCCTGCACCTCGGCTACGCGGGTTGGGGACCGGGGCAACTCGATCAGGAGATCGAAGAAGGCGGCTGGATCGTGACCGATGTTTGGCGAGAGTTGGTCTTGGAACATCCGATTGCGGAGCGCTACGACCTCGCGCTGGCGAGCTTGGGCCTCACGCGACACGGGGTCGTGATGCAGCCGGGCGAGGCGTGAAGCGGGTCGGGGTGGTGGTGGCGCTCGCCGGTTGCGCGTCACCGCAGCGTGCGACGCTCGATCTGCGTAACGACGCTGCTGCCGCCTTCGCCTCGTGTGACGACGACGCGATCCTCGATGCGGCTGCCCGTCACGGCGTTCAACTCGCCCTTGCGCCGTGCGGCCACAACCGGGTCGCCCAAGCGTCCTGGTCACCCGACGGCCGGCTGCTGTTGCTGCGGTTCGGCGATTCCGCGTACGTGATGGACCCGGCCTCTCGTCGCTTCGTGCGGCTCACCGAGGAGGCGATCGCGGGGGACGGCGTTTGGGTCGCGACGCGGCGGCTGGCGTTGCCGTTGGCGGGGACGACGACCGATGCCGCGTTGCGGCTCGCGGAGGTCGACGTCCGCGACGATGGCCCGCCCCTCGCGCTGTACACGGAGCGCCTTTCGTGGACGAACGGCGTGCTGGACTTGGTGGGACGGCTCGCCGATGGCCGCTGGTGGGCGCTGCGCAAGGACGACGGCGATGCAACGGCTACGGACGCGATCGGCGTCGCTTGGTCGGCCACGGTCGCACCGGCGCCTTGGCCCACCGACGCGCGCATCCGGAGCGCCACGCTCGGTCCCGGCGGGCGCGAGGCGCTGGTTGCGGATGCGGACGGCTTGAGGGTTGTCGATACGGCGACGGGGGGCGTGACGCGCGCCTGGGCAGGCGCCTCGGCAGGCGCGCTCGACGCGACGGGCGCCTGGGTCTTGGCAACGGTTCCTGCGTCGGCCGAAGGACCGGCGACCACAGCGGCGTCCGCTCGACCCACGGCGCGCCCCGATCTGTGGTTGTTCGATCGGAACAGCGATCGGCGCTGGCGGCTCGACGGGCTGCACGGCGACGCCCCCGCCTGGTACCCCGGGGCGCCGGGCTGGATCACGTGGCGCCTATGGGGCCTCGACGCGACACCGCTCCGTAGGAACGTGGCGTTGCTCGACGCTGGCGACCGCCTCGAGGGACTCGCCGGCGGCCGGCCGGTGTGGGGCGTGACGCCCGGTCCGTGATCAGCCCATCAGGCCGGCGCGCTTCTTCACGTCGCGCAACGCATTCTCCAGCGCGATCTCGTACTCGACCGTGCCTTCTTTGATGTTCTTCACGCGGGCTCGCGCGTCCTCACGGAGGCGCTCCTCGTCGACGTCGTGGCCCTTGATGACGGCGATCAGCTTCTTGTAGATCGCCTTGTCGTCGGAGAACACCTCGTCGACGTTCGGCGAGATCATCAAGTTCTCGGCGAACTGCCGCGCAAGGAAACGCTCAACGTCCTCGCCGAGGACGTGGCCGCGCGACTCTGCGAGCGCGGTGCGGGTCTTGCCGTACTGGTCATAGGAGATGCCGCGGTCGGACATGTGCGACTTGATGTCGTCGCGGAGCTGCGCGTCACGGCGGGTGTAGTCCTCCATGATCGCGACGAGGTCGGCTTCCGCTTCGGGTCGACGGTTGCCGACGATGTCGATGTCGCCATCCTCGAGGAGCCGACCGATGCAGTCGGCGGCGATCGCGGGGATCTTGGCGCGGTAGAGCTTCATGGAACCTCCGGGTGCGCTCTGCGTGTCGCGAGCGCACGGTTGTCGTGCCGGTCACCCGGCGGCCGCCCGCACGCAACGATGCGCGGGGCTTCGGACCAACTCCTCACGCGGTGAGGGCGATGCGCAGCACGTCGTCGATCGTCTCGACGTAGTGGAAGGTCATGTCTGCGAGCACCTCGGGGGGGAGCTCCTTGACCTCGGCGCGGTTGCTCGCGGGCAGGATGACCTCGTTGCGCTTGCGCCGGCGGGCCGCCAACACCTTCTCCTTCACGCCGCCGATCTTCAAAACCCGTCCGCGCAGCGTGATTTCGCCCGTCATCGCGAGCGTGCGTCGGATCGGGCGACCCGAGGCGAGGCTCGCGAGCGCGCTGACCATCCCCACGCCTGCCGATGGGCCGTCCTTGGGGATGGCGCCGGCGGGAACGTGCAGGTGAAGCTGCCCCGCAAAGGCGTCGGAGGGGATGTCGTACCGGCTGGCGTTGGCCCGAAGCCAGCTCAACGCCGCCTCGGTCGACTCCTTCATCACGTCGCCGAGCGAACCCGTCAGCTTGAGGCCCGCTGGGGCGTCGGTTCGGAGGCATTCGATGAACAGGATCTCGCCGCCGGCCTCCGTCCACGCGAGTCCCGTCGCGACGCCGGGTGGCAGCACTTCGTCGGCGGTCTCGTCATCGAAGTCGGGGGGACCGAGGACCGATTCCAGGTCGGGGGCATCGAAGATCACCTTGTCGACCGTCCCCTCGACCACCCGCCGGGCGGCCTTGCGGTACATCGACGCGAGCTTGCGGCTGAAGTTTCGTAGTCCGGCTTCGCGGGTGTACTGCTCGATGACGCCCTCGATCGCGGCTTGGGTGAGCGCGACCTGTTCGGGTTTGAGGCCGTGCTCCGCTGCGAGGCGGGGCGCGAGGAACCGCGTGGCGATCTGCAGCTTCTCCTCTTCGGTGTAGCCCGGGATGCTGAGGATCTCGAAGCGGTCGGCGAGCGCGGAGGGGATCGGGTCCGTCAAGTTGGCCGTGGCGATGAACAGCACCTGGCTCAGGTCGACCGGGACGTCCATGTAGTGGTCAGAGAAGGCATTGTTCTGCTCCGGGTCGAGGACCTCGAGCAGCGCCGAGCTCGGGTCGCCCCGGAAGTCCGCGCCGAGCTTGTCGATCTCATCGAGCACGAGCACGGGGTTTCGGGTTCCCGCTCGGATCATCGCCCGCACGATGCGCCCGGGGAGCGCGCCGACGTAGGTTCGGCGGTGGCCGCGGATCTCGGACTCGTCCTTGATGCCCCCGAGGCTGACGCGGCCGAACGAACGGCCGAGCGCGCGCGCGATGGACTTGCCCAGAGACGTCTTGCCGACGCCGGGCGCGCCGACGAAGCACAGGATCGCGCCGCGCGCGTCGGCGCGCAACTGACGGACGGCGAGGTACTCGACGATCCGCTCCTTGATCTTGCGCAGGCCATAGTGGTCCTCGTCGAGGACCTCCTCGGCGCGGGCGAGGCTGACGTCGTCAACCGTGGATTTCGACCAGGGGAATTCGCAGATCGTCTCGACCCACGTTCTCGCGATGTTGTACTCGGCGGAGTCCGAGCCGATCCGCCGCATCCGGCTGATCTCTCGCAGGACTTCGGTCCGAACCTCTTCGGGGAGGTCCAGCTCCTTGATCTTGGCTTCGAGCGCGTCCGCCTCGCCCTCGGGCCCGGCGGCGTCGCCCAGCTCCGTGCGGATGACCTTGAGCTGCTCTTTGAGGTGGTATTCCTTCTGGTTCTGGTCCATCGCGGCTTGAACCTTCGCGTGGACCTCCGCCTGGATTCGCTGCTGGGCGACGGCGGTCGCGAGCTGGTCGGAGACGACCGCGAGGCGCGCTTCGATGTCGACCGCTTCGAGGACCTGGACCCGCTGGTTCCAGCTCAAGGGCAGCGCAGAGGCGATGTGATCGGCGACGCGGCCGGGGGCATCGGCTTCGGGCGCGAGGACGTCCTGCTCTTCTTGGCTGAAGCCTTGCGACTGGAGGAACTCCCGGTGCAAGGCGAGGAGTTCCTTCGCGAGGCCTCGCTGCGTTGCCGGCGTTCGCTGCGGTTCCTCGATCTCCTCGAAGGTGGCGACGAACACGTCCCCCTTGCGGTCGACGTCGCTGACACGCACCGCTCGTCCGAGGCCTTCCACGAGCACCCGCGCTTGGTTGTCGGGCAGTTCGGTGATTTGCAGCACCCGCGCGACACAACCGACGCGGGCGACGTGGGCGGCGAGGGCGTCCTCCTCGGCGGGATCGACCTGGGGGACGATGACCAGCGGCGCGTCGTGGTCGAGGTGCTGGTCGATGGCGGCGAGGCTCGCGGGCCGCCCGACCTGGAGCGCGCGAAGGGCGCCAGGGAGCAGGACGTGGTCACGCGCGGGCAGGACGAGGAGAGCGGTCTTCATGGCGTCTCCGGCTCCCGTGAAAGGACGGCGCGTCTCGCGTGGAGAGCGTCCGCGTCGGGGCCGTCTTGGGGACCTAACGGGCTCCGCGTGGCCGGTCGACTGGGGCAACGCGGCGTTCCTCGCGTCGGCGCGTCGGCCCCCTGCGCCGGCTAGCGTCCGCGCGCGACCGCTGCGAGACCCTCGCGTGTCGCGGGCACGATCCCGCGCTCGGTGATGATCCCGGTCACGAGCGAAGCCGGTGTGACGTCGAACGCGGGGTTGCGAATCGGGGCGTCGGGCGTGGCGAACCTCACGCGCCGCGACACGCCGTGCGCGTCGGGCCCCTCGACCCAGGCGACCTCGTCGGTCGAGCGCTCCTCGATCGGGATGGCGTCGCCGTCGAGGGTGTCGAGGTCGATGGTGGAGGTCGGTGCCGCCACGTAGAACGGGACGCCATGGTGCTTGGCGGCGAGCGCGAGCAGCATCGTCCCCACCTTGTTCGCGACGTCGCCGTTCGCCGCGATGCGGTCGGCCCCGACGATCGCGAGGTCGACGAGGCCTCGACGCATCCACAAGCCGCTGGCTCCGTCGGGGAGGACGGCGTGGGAGACACCCTCCTGCGCGAGTTCGAACGCCGTCAGTCGTGCGCCCTGCCCCCGAGGCCGCGTCTCGTCGACCCAGACGTGAGGAGCTCGCCCGGCGCGATGGGCGGCGTACACCGGCGATAGCGCGCTGCCCCAGTCGACGAACGCCAACCATCCGGCGTTGCAGTGGGTGGCGACGCGTGCCCCATGGCCGAGAAGCCGTGCGCCGTGCTCGCCGAGCAGGCGGCAACTCTCGGCGTCATCGTCGGCGACGGCTTGGGCCGCGGCCAACGCGGCCGCGCGTGCGGCGGTCGGGTCCCCGGCGTGGGCGCGCACCGCGTTGCGGACTTGGGCGATGCCCCAAAACAGGTTTTGGGCCGTCGGACGTGTTGCGGCGAGGGTGTGGGCGGCTTGCTCGACGGCGTCGAACAGGGTGGCGTCGGGCGCGAGGGCGGCGGCTTGGGCGACGCCTGCGGCGCCCGTCGCGCCGATGGCACCTGCACCGCGGACGACCATGTCGCGGATCGCGAACGCGGTCGCGTCGACGGAGGTGGATTCGAACCATTCGACGGCGAAGGGGAGTGCCCGTTGGTCGAGGAGTCGCACCGTCTCGCCCTGTTGGACCACGGTGCGGGTGTGTTGGCCGTGGATGTTCATCGTGGCGGCTCCGGGGGGGCGTTGTTCATGCCGAGTTCCGGTGGGGCGGCGTCGCGCTGCCAGGCCTCCCATGCGTGGGGACGGCCGTTGCGGATCTCGCCTTCGCGGTACCGCAGGAACCCCATGTAGGACTCACGCCACCATTGTGCGAAGTCCCGCTCGTACAGCGAGCCGTCGAGCATGTTTTGGTACAACTCGTCGCGGTACTCGCGCCCGCTCGCGAAGTCGAAGGCGCGGATCCCGTCGCCGTCGATGCGGAGGTACTGCGTCGCGGCGAACGTCCAACTGCCGCTGTTGGCATAGCAGCGACCGTCGCGACGCACGACGCCGGGCACATGGCTGTGACCGCAGACCACGGCATCCCACGGACCGTGGAGCGCGTCTTGGAACGCCGGGCGGAAGATCCCCATCGAGTCGCCGAGGTTGGACCAAGCCCATAAGTCGAGCCGGGAGCGCACTTCTTCGCCCCAACCCTCCTCGCCGAGCCAACGGCCGAGGCGTCCCGCGACGTCGGCCATCGCGCCCACCTTGTGGCCCAGCCAGAACAGGACGCGGTTCGGCCACGTGTAGAACTCGGAGAGCGGGATGCGGATCCACGTCCCCAGCCAGCGCTCCACGAGGTGATGGAGGAGCGTATGCCACTGCCCCTCCTCGATTTGGCCGAGGATATACGGGTCGTATTCATGACCATGGCGAACGAGGATGCGATCGTTGATCACGACCTCTTGGCAGACGCGGAACGCGAGGATGTCCGCGAACACGGTGACGTCGTGGTCGTGGTTGCCGACGACGTAAAGGAGCCTGCCGGCCCGGCCGAGGCGGCTCAGCGTGGTGAGGATGTCCCCGTGCGCCTTGAGGATGCGTGCGAAGCCGAACGCCTGGTGGAAGTCGAGCGCGTCCCCGTTGACGATCAGCGTCCCGTCGGTTCGCTCAACGTGGTCGAGGAACGCGAGTAAGTGGGCGTCCTTCCCAAAGAAGGCGTCGTTGCCCGTCCCGTCGCCCAGGTGAAGGTCGGAGATGACCCACACCACGGCCTCGGTCTGCAACCGTTCACAGCGCCGGAGGGGTTCTTGGGGCATCGTGCTCTCTGCGGAGACCTACCCCGCCTTAGCTTCGCTCGCGACGACGTCGGATCAGCAGCGCCACGAGGGTCGGCGCACCGAGCGCCGCCGTCAGCACGCCGACCGGTAGATCGCGCGTCGGCGAGATCGCGCGGCCGACGGCGTCGGCGAACGGGAGGAACCCCGCGCCCAGAACCGCGGCGTAGGGCAGCAGGCGCGTGGGGTGGGCGCCTCCGAGTCCGCGAACGGCGTGAGGGAGGATCAAGCCTACGAAGCCGATCGGGCCGACCACCGCGACCGTCGCGGCGACGCCGAGCGCCGTCGCGCCGAGCACGCGCGTCCGCACGGTCACGACATCCACGCCCCGGCTGGCGGCCACGTCGGTGCCACTCGTCATCGCCGCCAGGGCGGGAAGCTGCAGGTGCAGGCCGAACAGCGCCACGGCGACCGGTGGCGCGAGGACGAGGACGCGGTCGTAGCCGACCGTGGACAGAGAGCCCAACGCCCACCGGACGCTCGCGAGCGTGGTGGTCGCGTCGGCGCGAAGCTGAAGGCCTGTCGTGATCGCGCCGGCAGCGAGGCTGAGGGCAACGCCGGCGAGGATCAGGTCGTCGGAACCGAGGCGCTGCTGGCGCGCGGCCGCGGCGAGGGCTCCCGAGATCGCGAGCGCGCCACACAGCGCCCCCGCGGCGACCGCCCAGGCGCCGCCGGTCGGCCACAGGAGCAAGACCGCCAGCGCGCCCATGCCCGCACCGGCGGTGGTGCCGACCGTCGACGGGGCCGCGAGGGGGTTTTCGAGGACGACCTGCATCGCTGCGCCCGAGGCGCCGAGCATTGCGCCTGCGAGGACGCCGAGCAACGCACGCGGGACTCGCAGCTCGAGGAGCACGAAGCGCCCAGCGTCGTCGGCGAGGGAGGGACCGATCCATGGCGCGCAGAGCGCCGCGATCGCGGCCACGATCGCCATCCCTCGCAGCGTGACGTCCGCCTTCATCGGCGCCCCGCATCGACGACCACGGCGCCGCCGGGTTCCCGTCGCATCGCGACACCGAAGAGTCGGGAGAGCCCGTCGGGCAGGGAGCGGTCGTCGGCGCGGGCGTCGAGGACACATCGGCCCGCTTCGAAGCCGAGCACCCGCGCGGTGGGCCATCGTGCGATCGGCAGCAGGTCGTGTGTGACGAGCAACACGCCGCCGGTCGCGGCGTGGCGGTCGATCTCATCGAGCACCGCGAGCTGCACCTTGGGGTCGAGGTGGTTGCTCGGCTCATCGAGCAGCCACCACGGCGTGGCTTGCGCGATCAGCGCCGCGAGGCGGACGCGCTGACGCTCCCCGCCCGACAGGCGATCGACGCGCTCCCCGGCGCAGTGCGCCAACCCGACGGACCCGAGCGCCGTTCGCGCCGCGGCGGTTGCGGCCGCCAACGGCTCCTGAAAGCGAAATCGCGCGGTCGCGACGACCTCGGACGCCGTCAACCCGGCCTCGATCGGGGAGGTTTGAGGCAGCCATCCCAAGACGTCGGCGCGGCGATGGGCGCCGGGGCCCAGCACGCGGTCGCCGTGGCGAACCTCCCCTCGGGCCTCGGGCAGCAGGCCGACCAGGGCGCGGAGGAGGGTGGTTTTGCCTGCGCCGTTCGGGCCCACGATGAGGTGGACCCGTCCGGGCTCGAGATCGAGGTCGATCGGTGACAGTCGTCCGACGACCTCGAGCGCTCGGACGGACAACTGTGTCATGGCATCGCCAGCAGCGCGTCGCGTAGGGCATCGCGCGTGGCCAAGATCGAGGGGCCGGTCGACATCACGGCGGGACCGGCGACGATGGCGAGACGGCCTGTCTGGACCGCTGTCAGCGACGACCACTGCCCCCACGCCGCCTGCGCGCCATGACGCGCGGCGTCGATGTCGGCGCCGGGAGACGTGGGAACCAAAACCAAAAGTCGAGGAGGGTCGAGGCGCATCAGGGCTTCGGTGCTGATCACGGGCGGTCCAGACGAAGGATCCGGTAGGACCGAGATGCCTCCCGCCGACCGCAGCGCGGCGCCGTGCAGCGACCCAGGCATGACGTACCAGACCTCGCGTCCGTCCGCCGCGTCACCGAGCACCAGGAGGGCATCGAGGGCCGGGCCCGCCGGGACATCGCCGAGCGTCGCGAAGCGCTGGGCGAGCGCTTCCGCGGCATCCGTCCGGCCCGTGAGCGCGCCGAGGCGGCGCGTGCCGGCGACGACATCGCTCAGCGTCAGCCAGGGGAGCGAGACCACCGGGGCGATCGCGGCGATGTCCGCAGCCCGGGTCGCGCCGCTACCGTCGAGCAGCACCGCGGTGGCGGCGGTGCGGGCCAGCGGTTCGAGAGCGGGCGTCAGGGCGGTGCCGAAGCTGGGCAGGTGGGCGATGTCGTTGGGGAGCGCGCACCAATCGGACCGGCCTGCGAGCGTCTCGCGGGCTCCGATCTCGGCGATGGTCTCGGTGAACGCGGGGACGAGGCTCACCAGCCGCGGTGGGCCATCGACCCGCGGCGCGTTGGGGGAGGCGCAGGCGATGCCCAACAACAGCCAAGCCAGGAGGCGCTTGGGCGTCGCGGACGTGGGTCGGCGTGTCACGGCGTGGCCCGGTGGATCACCCCGACCGCATCGAGGTCGAACCCCGCCGAGCCGACGGTAGGCCAGGGGTCGTACACCGGGCGACCCCATGCATCGGTTCGGCGGCCATCTCCTGGGACGTCGATCAGGCGGACGTGGGTGATCGCGAGCAGGTCGACGAGGCCTGCGACGACGGCGGGGGAGAACGTGAGCCGTTCCAGATCGAACCCAACGCCGAAGCCCACGCGAACGGTGCCGGCGAACCCATGCAGCGCGCGAGGGTCGAGCGTGCCGTAGGCGCCGATCGCATCCTCGACCTGCGAGGCCGTGTCGAACCGTGCGAACGTGACGCCATCGCTGCTCACTTCGACCTCCGCGAGTTCGAGGAAGTCGTCCGCGAACCCGTTCTCGAACACGGCGAAGTCATCCCCTGCGCCGTCGGCGATCGGATCCGCGAAGGTGACCGTGAGCGTCCCGCCCTCTCCGAGCGCTGTGATGTCGGTCGTCGCGGTGTTTGCGGGCCCGAGGGCTCGGCTCGGGTCCAGCCAGACGGCGGACACGTCCGCACCGACGGTCTGGTCGACGACGGCCGCGGCCCACCCGACGAGCGCCGGGTCGTCGTGCGCCCAGGCGCGGCCGGTTGGGCTCCCTGCGGGTCCCGGGAAGCGGGTAGCCCACGTGTAAGGCAGGTCCAGGACGTCACCATTCGCACAGGTCGTGTCCACCGCCCGGGCGAGGACGCGCCACGTACCGGCGGGGGCTGGCGGGGTGACGGTCGGGGTGGAGGTCCAGGTGGCCGTCGTCGCCGAGGCGCTGACGTCGATCACCGCGGTCTCCACCGTGCGGTCGGCGACGAACGTCAGGAGGTCTCCCCCTGCGACGTAGACGACGTTCGGCCCCGTTGGGAGTCCGCACCATGGGATGCAGGTGGCGACCCCTTGGGTGGTGACGCACGTGGCGTCGGCACCGCATGCGACCGGCACGCCGACGGTGCAGGCGCCGTCGGCCCCGCACGATTCCACGCCGTTGCAGGCGTCTCCGTCGTCGCATCCCTCGCAGACCGGCGCGGCGTCCCCGCCGGTGTCGCTGTCGACGGTCGAGGGCGCGTCAGCCGGTGGCGACGGCGCGTCGTCGGGCGCGTCGCTGCCGCCACTCGGGAGGCCATCCGGCGCGGACGTGGCGGGGGGCTGGGGCTGGCCTTCGGGGTCGGGCCCGTCCCCGGTTTGTGGCCCGCATGCCACGAGCAGGCTCGCCGCGCCCCACGCACCGACGAGCTTCGATGCGGCGGCGCGTGACAACAGCGCTTGGGAGCACAGGGGGAAGCGGGCCAAGGTCGGCTCCGGGGGAACGATCGGGGTAGCGCAGCGGCGGGCTTCGATCAAGCGACCTCGTTCGGTGCGCGCTCCCCCTTTTTTGTGTCTCGGTCTTGGCTAGCGTGGGGCGGGGAGGGGCGATGCCAACCTCGGAGGACGTCTCAGCTTGGATCCGCGTCGGGCACATGGTGCGGTGTGGTCTCCCGGCGCCGTTCATCGTGCTTCACCACCACGCGTGCCTCGGTGTGTTGTGGACGCGGACGTCGGGCGGAGCCGTCGCGCTCGAAGAGGGGGTGCCCCGGCGGTGGCGCATTGGGACGCGGCGGTGGCGGCCGCTCCTCGATCGTCCGAACGGCGAGGCGGTGGCGCTCGCGCTCGGGTACGGCTTTGCCTTGTCGCTGATCGGCGGTGGCGTCGACCCGTTCGCGGGTGGGGGGCCGCTCCCTTTGTGGGCGTCGATGCTGGAAGCTCGTGCGGCGCTTCGTCGCGAGGAACGTGCGGTCCTCGCGAGCTGGGGGGCGTTCGCCGCGCGGCCCGTGGGCGTCGAGAACCGAGTCGGCGGCCCCGCGACCAGCGTCTAGGTCCTTGCCTGTGTTTCCGTGGACGCGGCCGCCTAGGGTGGGCTAGACTCACCGCTTGCGGGAGGACCGATGAACGTCCGGCGGCTGTGGATCTGCGTTGCTTGGTTGGCCTGCCAAGATCCCCCCGTTGTCCCGGAGGACACAGGGACGCTCCCTGCGGTCGGTTCGTCCGCGCCTGAGGGCGGCGCGGTCACGATCACGCCGGTCGTCCCGGCCGCCGGTGCCGCCCTGCGGGCAGAGATCACCACCGAGGCCATCGATCCGGACGGAGACGCCGTCACGTACACCTACGCGTGGTCGGTGGATGGCGACCCGGTCGAGGTCGACGGGGCGGAGGTTCCGGCTGGGCGGTCGGCTGCGGCGGAGCGCTGGAGCGTGGCCGTCACCGCCTCGGATGGCGAGCATGCGGGAACGCCGTTTGAAGCGAGCGTCGTGGTCGGCAACGAGGCGCCGGTGGCACCGCCGATCGCCTTCAGCACCACCTACGCGGACGAGCGGTTGGAGCTCCTCCTTGAGGAGCCCGTCGATCCGGACGGCGATCCGCTCGACCTGTCGCTCACGTGGTACCAAGACGGGGTGGAGAGTCCGGAGTTGAAGAATCGGCTCGCGATCGATGCGTCGCGCGCCGTCTACAACCGCACGTTTCGGGTTGTGCTGTCCGTCGCCGACCCGTACCACCCCGCCTCGACGAGCGAAGCCAGCGTGACGCTGGGCTACGACTGTGCGCACCTGCCGCGTGGTGCGCCCTCCGAGCAGTCCCTCGGCGACGCCCGCGCCTACCATGGGATCGCGTTCGACGACCTCGGCGCACTGGTGGGCTGGAACGGATCGGGCGTGACGAAGAGCTACTACGGCAACGGGTTCGAACTGTGGTTTCCGTACGCAAGCACCGTCCAGCAGATGGATCGCCATCCGGACGGCTCGATCCTCCTCGCCGATGCCGACGGTCGACGCATCCTCAAGGTGGACGCCTCGGGTGGCTACGTGCCGGTCAGCGGCGACATCGGCTACGTCTACGGTCTCACGGTCGGTCCCGATGGCAAGGTCTGGACGGCGGACCAGGGGGTTCGGCGCACCGACATCGTGACAGGCGAAACCGAGATCATCGTCCCGATCAGCTGGGGCCAGACGGCGCACAGCCTCGCGTTTAACCTCGACAGTACGATCCTGTACATCGGCACGATCGGTGGCGGCGTCGTCTGGCAGGTCCCGCTCGACGCCGACCTGAACCCGACGGATCGACCGACG
>JBJONI010000349.1:0-3469 GCA_046051915.1 Pseudomonadota bacterium | reverse complement strand
GACCTGAAGCTCGCCGCCGAGGGTGCGACCGGTTCCGTCGGTCGTTTGCGCGTACAGGCGGTAGTCCAGCAGGGTGAGCCAACAGTCCGGCCAGGAGGTGATGTTCGTTCCGCGCAACGTGAAGCGTCCGTCGCTGCCCGTCGTGGCCGTCCCGCGGACGGTCGCAGGGAGGATTTCTCGGTCCTCCAAGACGATCTCGACCCCTGCCGCCGGTGCGCCGTCCTTGTCGGTGACGAGGCCTTGGAAGTCGATCTCGATGCCGTAGACGGGGTCGCCGCACGCCGACCCTGACAGCGTCTCGTCGGTGGTGCCGTCCGGCGAGGCGGTGATCGCGTGGTCGGTCAGGTCCACGACGAAGGTCCCGGCCTCAATGCTGTCGTACATGTAGCGGTTGACCTCCAGCTCGCCGTAGCGCTCCGGAGTCTCCACCACGATTCGGTAGTCCAGCAGGGTGAGCCAACAGCCCGGCCAGGACGTCACGTCGGTCGCGGTGAACGTGTAGCTGCCGTCCGACGCGGTGGTCGCCGACCCGAGCACCTTCGCCGGCTGGAAGGATCGGTCCTCGAGGACGACCGGTGCGTCGGCGAGCCCAGCCCCGGCTTCATCCACCACCCGGCCGTTGTCGAACCGAACCGACAGGTCGTAGACCGGGTCCCCGCATGCGGAGGGCGGCGCGTCCGGGACCTCTTCCTCGGGGGCGCACGCGGACGCTGCGAGGGTCATGGCGACGAGAAGCACCGGGTGGGAGAGGGGGGGGATGCGGGTCATGGCGCCTCCGCGCGCAGTGTAACGCCATCCGGGGGCGATCCGCGCGTGGCACGCGACGACAAGAGATGCAACGGGCGGTGGCACCGCGACCTCGTTAGTCCAGAGGGTGGCAGGAGGTCGCATGGGTGGGCCAGTCGAAGCGCTCAACGAAAAGTCTCGGGTGTTCCAGCGCGTCTTGCGTGGTGTCCGGGATCGCGCGTGGGAGAACGCCGAGGACGCCCGATGGTTCCCGGTGTTCGCGGCCGCCGTCCTCGACCGGATCCGGGGGCCGTTCCTCAGTCAGCATTCGCCGAAGCAGGCGGTGGCGTTGCTGGCGCGGGCTTGGGAGTTCTTTCGCGTGCGGCCGACGCGCGACGTGCGCGTCGAGGCTTCGCCGGGTCTCGATCGCGGCACGGTGCTCCTCACCAACCTCGATGACCAGCCGTTCATCGTCGACACGGCCAGGCTGTTCCTCAAGCGCGCCAATGCCGACCATCTCGGTGGCTTCAATGTCGTCCTTCGCGTGACGCGCGACGGCTCCGGTCGGGTCAGCGGGCTGGGGGTCGATGGTCAAAGTGAGTCGCTCGCCCTGTTGCTCACGGACGAGGACGCGCTTCTCGGCGGACCGGTTCCGCTGGAGCCGTTGCGGCAGCAGCTCGATCTTGCGCGCGTGGCGGTCCGAGACTTCGGCGCGATGACGCGCCTCGTGGAGACGTGGAAGGGCAAAGCTGAGGCGCTTGCCGAGGGCGCGACGGGGACGGCGGCGGAAGGCTGGCGGGAGACCGCTGCCTTCCTGTCGTGGATGCTCCGCGAGAACTTTGTTTTCATGGGTATTTTGGCCGGCGCCTCGCGCTACGGCATCGAGACGCTCGACACCGCGTACGCTGCGCATGCGGACGACGGCGTGTGGCCCGAACCGCACGCCCCGGGCACCGTGTTCGTCCGCAAGGCCGACCTCGAGAGCCCGATCCACCGCGCGGGCCGCATCGACGAGATCCGTGTTGTGCTCGAGGGGGAAGCCCCCCTGATCGTCCGTGGCCTGTTCACCTTCCGCGCCGTCAGCCAACCCTGTCGCAACGTCCCGATCCTGCGCGGCGTCCTGCAGCGGGAGATCGCACGCCAACAGGCCACGCCGCACTCGTTTCGGTACAAGGGCATCGCGAACGTCTTTGATTCGCTGCCGACCGAGTACCTGTTCCGCGCACCCGCAGACGCGGTGGCGCAGCTGATCGACGTCGTCCTCGACAGCGAGGCCCAGCAGGAGGCTGGTGCCGTCTTGGTCCGCAGCGGAGACGCCACGGCATTCTCGTTGATCACCCTCCCCCGTGGGCAGTTCACCGACTCCCTCAAGCGCGATCTCGAGGCGGAGATGGCGCGCGTGCTCGGGGGAGAGGTCGCCGACCAAGGCCTGTTCGTCGGCCGCTACGACACGGTGCTCGTCCACCACCACCTCACGGGCGTGGCGGGCTTGACCGACGGGCAGGTGGGCGCTTGGATCGCGCGCGTCAAGGAGATCGCGACCCCGTGGGAGAGTCGCCTCTGGCAGTGCCTCGCGGAGCGGTTGGGCGACGAGCCCGCCGATCGGTTGACCGAGCGCTACGCGCGCGCGTTCCCCGAAGCGTACCAGCGCGCGACGCGTGCGGAGCAAGCCGCGGTCGACATCGCGCACTTGGATGCGCTGGGGCCTCACGGGCTCTCGGCGGCGTTGGAGTGGGCGGGCGACGACGTCCGGCTCCACGTCTACCAAGCCTCGGACCTCAACCTCAGCGAGCTGCTTCCAGTCCTCGATAACTTGGCTTTGACCGTTATTCACGGCGAATCCACGGCCGTGACGAGGGACGATCGCACGCTGCACATCGACACGTTCACGCTGGCGGTCGATGGGGAGGCACGCGAACGCCTGATCGCCCATGGAAGCTTGCTCGAAGCCGCGATCCCCGCCGTCTTCGACGGGCGGATCGAGAACGACCCGCTCAACGGTCTCGTCGTCCGTAGCGGTCTTTCGTGGCGGTTGGTCGACGTGTTGCGCGGCTACACCCACTACCTCCGGCAGCTCGGCTTTCCGATCGTGACCACGCGCGTGCGCCAGATGTTGCTCCAACATCCGATCACGTGCCGGGCGCTCGTCGCGCTGTTTGAAGCCAAGTTTGATCCGGCCATCGCGTCGGAGGTTCGGGGCGGTCGTGTGGCGGCGGCCGAGGAGCAGATGACCGATCTGCTGCGCTTCATCGAGTCGCACGACGAGGACATGACGGTCACCTCGATCCTCAACCTGATCCAAGCGACCCAGCGGACCAACTTGTGGCGCGAGGATCGCGACCCAGCCCACGGCCACGCGATCAGCTTCAAGTTCGCCTGCGCCAGCGTGCGTGACATGAAGCCGGAACGGCCGCTGTACGAGATTTACGTCCACAGTCGGGATGTCGAGGGCGTTCATCTTCGGTTTGGTCGGGTGGCGCGTGGCGGCATCCGGTGGAGCGACCGGTCGGACTTCCGTACGGAGGTGCTCGGACTCGTCACGACCCAACAGGTCAAGAACGTCGTGATCGTCCCTGAAGGCAGCAAGGGCGGGTTCCGGCTGCACCACCCGTCTCCCGACCGCGGCGCCGTCCGTGCGCAGGCCGATCGGCTCTACGAGGTGTTCATCTCGGGCTTGCTCGACCTGACCGACAACGTCGTCGACGGGGCGTTCGTGCGTCCGCCGAACGTCGTGTGCCACGAT
>JBJONI010000348.1:0-2927 GCA_046051915.1 Pseudomonadota bacterium | reverse complement strand
ATGCGCTTCGGATCCGCCGTCTGGAGGATGAGCGCGGCTTGCCTCGCCACCCGATCCTCGTCCTCGGGGTCGTCGGACCCGAGGAGGCTGTGGCGTTGGCCGAGGCGGATTGTGCCGTTGTTCTCGGGGACGACGGCGCACGCGCTTGGCCGGCCGCGCTGGCGGCGGCGGGGGCCGTGTTGTCGGTCCACGTCCACATCGATTCTGGCTTGTCGCGGGAGGGTTGGGATGCCGTGGGTGTCGCGCCGATCGCGGCGTGGGTCACCGGCGAACCCACGTTGCGCCTCGACGGCGTGCTGACACACTTCGCCGACACCGAGGACGTCACCGACCAAGCGTACGCACGCGCCCAGATCGCCTCGTTCGTTCGTGCTGTGGCGGTCTGCGAGGAGGCTGCAGGACGCCGGCTGCTCCGGCATGCGGCGGCGAGCGCTGCGGCCCTCGTGCTCGCCGATAGCCGCTTGGATGAGGTGCGCGTCGGCATCTCGCTGTACGGTTTGTGGGCGAGCGACCTGACACGTTTGAGTGCAGCGACCTTGTTTCCGGTCGTGCCGCGGCTGCGTCCTGTCCTGAGTTGGCGCGTCCGTCCTCAGCTCGTCAAGTGGCTGCCGGAGGGCGCCTACGTCGGATACGGCTGCACGCATCGTTGCCAGGACGCCACCCGGATTGCGGTCCTTCCTGTGGGCTACCACGACGGCTACCCTCGGGCGCTCTCCGGCAAGGCGCACGTGCTTGTTCAGGGGCGCCGCTGCCCCGTGCTCGGGCGCGTGATGATGAACCACGTGATCGTCGACGTGACCGGCGTCGCCTCCGACGGGCCTTGGTGGGTGACGTTGCTCGGCGTCGACGGCGACGAGGAGGTCAGTGCCGATCGGCTCGCGGGATGGGCTTCGACGATCGCCTACGAGGTGGTGGCGCGGCTTGGGGGCCACCTGCGACGTCATCCCGTCGCCTGACCGCTCGGCTCGTGCGCATGGCCCCCGTCGCGGCAGCCCGATACGTGGGGACCTGATCTGGGAGTCGATGATGCAGGTGCGTTCAGACGTCCTCTCCGCCGCAGAGCTCGACCAGATGCGGGCGAGCTGTCGTCTGGCGGCCGAGACCTTGGAGATGGTGGGTCCGCAGCTTTCTGCCGGCATGACCACGCTCGATATCGACCGTTTGGTGCACGCGTTCATCGTTCAACGCGGCGCCTATCCGTCACCCTTGAATTACCGTGGCTTTCCGAAAAGCGTCTGCACGTCGATCAACGACGTCGTGTGCCACGGGATCCCGGACGGGACGGTGCTCAAGGACGGCGACATCGTCAACGTCGACGTGACGACCTACCTCCCCGCGAAGAACGGTTTTCACGGCGACACGTCGGCGACCTTCTTCATCGGCGAGCCGAGCGCGATGGCCAAACACGTGGTCGAGGTGGCCCGTCAGGCGCTTGAGGTCGGCATGGCGGTGGTGCGGCCCGACGCCCGCATCGGGGACATCGGCCACGCCATTCAGACGTTTGTCGAGAGCAAGGGGTGTTCCGTCGTCCGCGATTACACCGGTCACGGCATCGGACGGGTTTTTCATGCTGAGCCGAGCGTCCCTCACTTCGGGCGCGCAGGGACCGGGCCGAGGATTCGCAAGGGTCAAATCTTCACGATCGAACCCATGGTGAACATCGGCGGGTACGCGACCGAGGAGATGTCGGACGGCTGGACCGTTCGTACGCGTGATAGGAGTTTGTCGGCTCAATTTGAGCACACCATCCTCGTGACGCGAACGGGGTGTGAGGTGCTGACGCGTCGTGCGCAGCCGCTCGTGAACAGCGAGGATCGGCCATGGGTGCAACTGGGGCTGCTCTCCTCGCCGCTCTCGGCGGCGCGCTTGGACGATCCGGGGGCGCCGACGACGCTCTGAGCGCCCGAGCGCGTTCCTCGGCCCCGGAGGCTCTCGACGGTCGTTGACGCCACGGCGCGCGTGGTTGCGCTAGAGTGGGGGGGTGGAGGTCGGGATGCGGAGACTGGTGGCGACCGTTTGGCTGGGCATCGCGGCGTGTCAGGACGCACCCCCCGACAAGGGAGACACCGGCGCGGAGACGGGCGTACCGAGCGGCGATACCCCGCTCGATACGCCGTCCGACACCCCGCTCGATACGCCGTCCGACACCCCGCTCGACACGCCGTCCGACACCCCCGCAGAGTCTCCAACGGACACACCGTCGGACACACCGTCGGACACACCGTCGGACACACCGTCCGACACGCCCACCGACCCCATGGACTCCAGCGGGGACACGTACGGCGACACCGATGGGCCTGAGACGGGTTCGCCCACCGAGTCTGGCTTGCTCGAGACCGGCGCCGACACCGCCGCGCCCGTCGACACCGGAACGGCGACGTACCCAGCGTATGACGTGACGACGCTTCGCACCGTGCCTCCGGCCGACGGGACGATCCTGCGGCTGCCGGACGTGATCGTGACGGGGAAGGGCTCCGATGACTTCTGGGTCGCTGACCAGCAGGCGACGGCCTCGCGCGGCATCCGCATCCACGCCCCGTTCGCGCTGGCGGCGCCGCGCTCGGTTCGCGAGACCGTGGCCGTCCGCGGCGTTTACCGCGAGGTGTCGACGGGCTTGGGGACCGATCGCTTCATCGATGTGACCGATCCTGCGATCGGCGTGGCGCGGCGGGTGTTCGCGGGCGTGGTGCCCCCGCCGCACGCGCTGAACTTTCAGGACCTCGCGGCGGCCAACGCCGATCCGGCGGTGTGGGACGATTGGAACGGCGCGTTGGTTCGCTTCTCCGGGGTGCCCGTGTGGGACCCGGGCGCGGACTTCACCAACGTGCTCGGCGATGCCCAGACCCAGATGACGCTCTCCGGATACCTGTACTACGCCGGTGCGCTCGCCTACGGAGACCGGTTTACCCAGATCACGGGCCTGCTTG
>JBJONI010000347.1:0-8105 GCA_046051915.1 Pseudomonadota bacterium | reverse complement strand
CAGGCTCGGCGGGCGTCGTGCGATCCGGCCGATCGCTCTGCCGTCGCCTGTCTCCGATGGCCCGACTCCAGGTCCCGACGGGCGCACCGAAGCGCCGCGGATCTGCGTGGCGTGCCCCGGGGGGAGTGAACCGGATCGGCCCCCGCGGCGCCGACCTCTTGGAGGCGCGCACCGCCCCAGGCCTCGACACGCCCGAGGCAACGCGGGCACGCCTGCGCCGATCCTAGGCTTCCGCCAGGATCGCCGACGCGAACGCGCGCGCGTCGAACGGCCTGAGGTCCTCGACGCGCTCGCCGACGCCGATCAGGGGCACCGAGAGTCCCAGGTCGGCCGCCACCGCGAGGATCATGCCGCCACGCGCCGTGCCGTCGAGTTTGGTGACGACCGCGCCCGTCAACGGGGTCGCTTCATGAAAGGCCCGCGCCTGTGCGAGCGCGTTGTTCCCCATCGTCCCATCGAGCACGATCCACGTCTCGTGCGGCGCATCCGGCAGCACCTTCTGGACCACACGACGGACCTTGGACAACTCCTCCATCAAGGGGCGACGGTTCTGAAGCCGACCCGCCGTGTCGACGAGGAGGACGTCGGTCCCATCACGCAGGACGGCCGTCACGGCCTCGTGCACCACCGACGCCGGATCCGCCCCCTCATCCCGACGGAACAACACGGCGCCGCTGCGCTCGGCCCACACGGCGAGCTGGTCGACGGCAGCGGCACGGAAGGTGTCGGCCGCAGCGACCGCCACCGTCTTGCCCGCCTCACGGTAGCGCGCGGCGAGCTTCCCGACCGTGGTCGTCTTGCCGCTGCCGTTGACGCCCACCACGAGGACGACGTGCGGCTTCGTCGAGGGAAGGAAGTCGAAGCCGCGCTCGACCGCGGCCAACAGGGTCTCGATCTCCTGCCTCAAGGCGTCGGCGAGGACGTCCCCGCGGGTTTCCCCGCCCAAGAGCATCGCCTTGGCCGTGGCGAGCAGACGATCCGTCGTCGCGACGCCTACGTCGGCGCGAAGGAGCGCCTCCTCCAAGGGTTCGAGCAGCGACACGTCGACCTTCTTCCCGCGAAGCAGCGAGGAGAGCGCGCCCCACAACCCCGTCCGCGTGGCCGCGAGTCGGGCGCCAAGGTCTCCCGCTGCGCCCTCCCGGGTCCGGACCTCGCGATCCGAATGAGGAGGCGGCGCGCCCGTGTCCGTACGACGCCCTCGGACCCACCAGATCAGTCCGAGGCCCAGCGATGTGACCGCAGCGCCAGCAGCCAGCCACGCTTCGACGCCGAGCGCAACGAACGGATCCATGGCGGCCTCCCTAGCTCTCGATGGTCACCGACACGAGCGACGAACACCCCGGCGTCGGCATCGTGACGCCGTACAACGTGTCGGCGCATTCCATCGTCTTTCGGTTGTGGGTGATGACGACGAATTGGGTCCTTGTCGCCATCCGACGAAGCATCTCGTTGAACCTCGCACCGTTCGCCTCGTCAAGCGGGGCATCGACCTCGTCGAGCACGCAGAACGGGGACGGCTTGACCGAGAACAACGCCAGCAGCAGGGCGATCGCGGTCATGGCCTTCTCGCCACCGCTCATGAGGGACAACGCTTGCATCCGCTTGCCGGGGGGACGGACGTAGATCTCCACGCCCGTCTCGAGGAGGTCCTCTTCGTCGGTCAGCTCAAGCCGTGCCTCGCCGCCGCCAACCAACTCCGGATACGACGCCTTGAACGCGTCGTTGACGGCATCGAAGGTCTCGCGGAACCGCTCGCGGCACAGGGCGTTGAGCTGGGCGATCGCCTTGCGCAAGCCCTGCACGGACGCGTCGAGATCCGAGCGTTGCGCTTCGAGGTCGTCGTAGCGGACCTTGAGCTCCTCGTATTCCTCGAGCGCCGTCAGGTTCACCTCGCCCACCTTGGCGAGGTCCTCCCTCAACTGGTCGCGCCGCGCCACCGAGGCCTCGACCACCGCGTCATCGACCAAGTGCTCCGGGTGCAGCGTTCTGTCGGTCAAGGGGTCGACGGTCTTGCCGCCGAGCGTCAACCCGCCGCGGACGTCGTCGGGGACCGCGAGGACGTAGCCCGCTTCGCGGTCCAACCGGTCGAGGGCCTCGAAGATGTCGATTTGGTAGCGCTCGTCGATCCGTTGCCGCACCGACCCAACCTCGGCCCCGAGTCGCTGCTGCTCCGCCTCCACATCGAGGCGGCGTCGCTGGTTCGTCCCAAGCTGCGCCGACGCCTCCTGGTGGGCCACGGCTTCGCCGTCACGCCGGACGCGAAGCGCGTCATGCGCGGTGCGCGCCTCCTCCCACGACGTCGCCGCGACTTGATGGGCGCTGACCGCCTCCGCGACCGCTTGTTCGGCACCCGCCCGCTCGGCGTCCGCCGCGTCGATCTCCGCCGCAAGCGCCCCGAGTCCGGCCAACGCCTCGTCGCGCCGTGCGCCAGCGTCGGCGGCGGCGCGCTCGGAAGCCACCGCCTCCGCAAGGAGCCCCGATCGCTCTTCCGACCGGGCATGGCGAAGCGCGGCGATCGCCTCCCACCGTACCCGGGCCCCCTCCTCCGCTTCGGCCGCCTCCAGCGCCGCCAGCTCGGCGTCGTCGGCGGCACGAGCGGCAGAATCCGCCTCGGACAGCGCGTCGCCGAGGTGCGCCATCAGCGCGTCGTGCTCCGCGCGCACACGCTCGAGGTCCTGCGCGACCGACGCCCGGTCCTCCTCGACCTGACGGAGACGGACGGCCGCGTCGTCGCAGGCCCGTGCGGACGCTTCCACCTCCGACTCCAGTCGTGCCAACACCCGCCCATGGTCCGCGCGTCGTCCGAGCGCGGTGTCCAGCGTGGCGCGCGCCGCACGAACGTCCTCGAGGACTGCGGGAAGACGCTCGCGGGCGCGACCGACCGCCGTCCGGAAGCGCTCCATCTCCCCACGCGCGCGATCGCGCCGCTCTTCGAGGCTGCGGAGCTCCGCATCGACGTGAAGTCGAGCCTCCACCCGCGCCTTCTCGACGTCGGCGTCTACCGCCGCGCGTCGCTCCGCGCGGGCGGCGTCGAACGCGGCGCGCGCTTGCTCGAGGTGTCGCTCGACATCCGCCAGTCGGCCCGCGGAGGCGGCATCCAGCGTCGCGCGGGCTTCGGCGAGTTGTACCTCGGCGACGCGCTGCCGCTCCGACTGTGCGGCATCCAGCGTCGCCCGCTGTGAGGCCCGCCACCCCGCGTAGGCGGCCCGCGCCTCACGCAGCGCGGCGTCCTCGCGCGCACGCAGCGCATCGATGTCCGCACGCAACGCGTCACGACCGGCTCCCTCATCGCGGTCCGCCCCTTCGCGCGCTTTGCGAGCCAAGATCCTGGCCCCCTCGGCGCGACTGCGGGCGGCGAGCGCAGCCTCTTCCCATCTCGCGACCTCCTCCGCAGCAGCGTCGCGTGCCACCCGATCCGCCTCCGCGGCAGCCCGGCGGGCGACGGCTTCTGCAGCATCATCCGCGCCCTCGCTCAGCGTGACCACCCCGTCCGGCTCGACGCGCATGCCCGTGGAACCATGGACCAACGCCCGATGCCCCCGCTCGGGATGGCCAGCGAGCGCCCCGATGTCATCGACCTCCGTCCAGGCGTCCACGACCTGGCCGACGCCACCGGCGGGGTCCTCGAGAACGAAGGACAACGCGCCGCGCCCGCGCACCGCCTCGGTCACCTCCGAAAGCCGCGATGCGTCGACGAGGGGCAGGCGCCACCGAGACCCAAGCGCCCGCAGCGTGGCGACGTCGGCCCTCCCGGCGCGCTCCAGCGCATCGAGCACGGTCGGGAGTCCCGGAAACGCAGCGGCCAGCGCAGCGGAGGCCCCATCGCGGCGACGCTCCGCATCTTGGGCTGCTTCAAAAGCTGCGATCCTTGCTTCGAGCTCGCGCACGCGCTTCAGCGCGGTCGCACGCTGCGCGTCGGCATCGGCCTGCACACGCGTCGCCGCCTCGACCTCGCCCTCGGCTTCAACCACGCGCTGCCGCGCCGCAGCCACCCGCGCGGCCAGCGCCGTACGACCTGCTTGCTCCGCCTCCGCGACGGTTCGAGCCGCTGCTGCCGCCGCCCGTTCCACCTCGGCGGAGGCCTCCTTGTCCTGCCGCTGGAAGGCGGCCTCATCCGCCTGCCGGGCGTCCATCGAGGCGCCCTGCAGGGAGCGCGCGGTCTCGGCGAGCGCACGACGATCGGCCGCTTCCGCATCGCCTGCGACGGCGCGGGCCGCGGCTTCCTCGCGGGTCCGCCGGGTGAGCGCGTCGCGCTCCCACACCGCGAGGGCCTGTTCCTGCTGCTGGCGCGTCCGCTCGACCGTGGCGTGCACCGACGCCTCGGCGACGGCTTGCGCACGCTCAGCGGCGTCGGCCGCCGCGGTCCACATCGCCTGGGCGGCGTCGAACTCGACCTCGGCACGGCCGACCGCGTCGCGCGCGTGGAGCTCCCGTCGGGTGGCCTCCTCGAGCGCCCCGTGGGCGGCGCCCACTTCGGCCTCCAGCGCCGCCGTCTCGGCCGCGCGTGCTGCGAGCGCTTCCCCGGCGATCTGGTGGCGCTTGCCGAGCACGACGGCCTCTTCGGCGCCCGCAGCGCGGCGGGCGTCGAGGACGGCGAGTCGCGTCGGCAAGGCGGCGAGGCTGGCTGCGAGCACGTCTCGCCGCGCCGTGCCCTCTCGCGCGCGACCACCGAGGCGAGCGGCGACGTCGCGCGTCTCGCGGCGAAGCGCCTCCGCTTCGGCACGTTGGCGACGCGTCGACTCCGCCTCGGTGGCCGCCGGGCCAGCCTCTCGGTCGGCCGCGGCGAGCTCGACCTCGACGGCCGCCAGCCGCGCGGACGCCGCGGCATGGGCGCTCAACGACGTCGATCGACGTTGTTCCTCACGCGACGCGGTCTCCTCGGCCGCGGCCCGCCGCCGCCGCAGATCGTCCCCCTGCCGGTCGAGCACGAGGGCCACGGCCTCGGCGGCGCGACGGGCACCGTCGGCTTCCGCGAGGGCATCGCGCGCGAGGTCGGCTTGGACGCGCGCCACCCCGAGCTCGCCCTCCAGCCAAGCCAGCTCGACGTCACCCTTCTCCACGAGGCCCTGAAGCGTGACCGCCTCCGCCTGAAGCGTGGCCGAAGCAGCCGCCAGTTCGCGCGTCCTCGCAGCGCCCTCCCGTGCGGCCACCAGACCGAGGAAGACCTCCTCCTGACGCATCTCCGCCCGCACCCGGCGGAACCTGGCCGCACGAAGGGCTTGGCGCTCCAAGGTGGCGAGGCGCCGCCCCATCTCGTCGGTGACGTCCGCCGCCCGATCGAGCTGGGACGCCGTCGCCGTCAACTTCTGGCGCGTCTCCTCACGACGGGCGCGGTACCGTACGATGCCCGCCGCCTCGTCGATCAGGCTGCGCCGGTCCTCCGGAGACGCCGAGACGATCTTGTCGATCCGGCCCTGCTCAATGAAGGAGTAGAGCTGGTTCCCGACGCCGGAATCCATCAAGAAATCAACGATGTCCTTGCGTCGCGCGCGTGCTTGGTTGACGAGGTACTCGCTGGTGCCGTCGCGGTACAAACGGCGCGCGAGCTGCACTTCGGCGTAACGCGCGAAATCGCCAGGGAACGGGTCCTGCGCGTCAGCGCCGAGGGTGAGCGCGACCTCCGCGTAGCCAACGGGCTTGCGCTCCGCGCTGCCTGCGAAGATGACGTCGAGCATGTCTTCGCCCCGGAGGGACTTCGCGCTCATCTCACCGATGACCCACTTGAGCGCGTCGACGACGTTGCTCTTTCCACACCCGTTCGGGCCCACGACGCACGAGATGCCGGCGCCGAAGTGGAACACGGTCCGATCGGCGAACGACTTGAAGCCGTGCAACTCGAGGCGAGCGATGCGCATGCGGGTCCAGGGAACCCCGAGGACCTAGCAAGGTCCCGCCCCTGCGGCACGCCCACAGCCAGCGCTCGCCATGACATCGTCTTTGCAACCCCATCGGCACCGACACGGGCACGCTGTGACAGGATGGCGACGTCGGAGGTTCCTTGGCCGCGTCCGCCCCCTCGTCGTTCCGGTCCGCCGTCCTCGCCGCAGCCGTTGCGTTCGTCGGTGGCGTCCGCCTGCCCGACCTCGTTCGGCGTGCGGGGCAGGGCCTGACCCGATCCGTCCTCGCACGGCTCGACGCACGGCGGGCCAAACTCGACCCCGGCCTCACCCCCGAGCGCGAGGCGCAATCCCGGGCGCGCTGACCCAGCGACGCTCTCCGGTCCCGCGCCGATCCTGCGCACGGGGACGGGTTCCACGCTTCAGGCCCCCTCCCATCGTCACGCACCTCCAGGCTGCGAGGGGGTGGGGCCTCCCGGCGGCGGGGCCGCTCAGACGAGCAAACCGACGATGCAGCCCGTCATGCAGCACGCCAGCGTGCCGGCGAGCATCGCGCGGAATCCGAGCTCCGCCAGGTCCTTGACACGCTCCGGCGCCATCGCGCCGATGCCGCCGATTTGGATCCCGATCGAGGCGAAGTTCGCGAACCCGCACAGGCCGTACGAGGCGATGATCGCCCCTCGCCGCGACAAAATCGGCTCCCCGGACGTCTGCACCATCTCGCCGAGGTGCTGGTACGCCGTGAATTCGGTCAAGATCAGCTTCTCCCCCAAAAGCGCCCCCACCGCACCGACCTCGTTCCACGGCACGCCCATGAAGAACGCGAGCGGGGCGAACGCCACGCCGAGCAGATCGGAGGTCCGCGTGGGCACCGCCTCCACGCCCGCCGCACACGTGTAGCCGGCCGTCCAAGCGCCTTCGCAGCGCACGAGGGGCACGAAGCTGACGAAGTAGTCGAACATCGCCATCAGCGCGACCGCCGCGATCAACATGGCGGCGACGTTGATCGCGAGCTTCATCCCGTCAGAAGCCCCGTTCGCACCGGCTTCGATCACGTTGCTCGACGGCTTCTCGAACGAGAACTTCGCGAGGCCGAGCGTCTCGGGCACCTCCGTCTCCGGCACGATGATCTTCGCCATCGCGAACGCCGCTGGCGCCGAGAGGATGCTCGCCACGATGAGGTGGCCCGCGATGTCGGGGATCGCGGCCTGAAGGAACCCGACGTAGGCCCCCATCACCCCGCCCGCGACCGTCGCGAACCCGCCGGTCATGACCGCCATCAACTCGGAGCGCGTCATCTTCGGGAGGAACGGCTTGACGAGCAACGGTGCCTCGGTCTGGCCGAGGAAGATGTTGCCCGCGGTCGACAAGGTCTCGGCGCCGGAGGTCCCGAGGGTCTTCATCATGAAACGGGCGATCACGGCAACGATCTTCTCCATCACCCCGATGTGGTAGAGGATGCTCATCAACGTCGAGAAGAAGATGATCGTCGGGAGGATCCAGAACGCGAAGTTCTTGACCCCCGGCGAGACCTGACCGGCGAAGTTCTGCGAGACGATCGTCCCGTCCGGGCCTGGCACATCGACAAAGTGAGGTTCAATGCTCCGGAACGCGAACGTCGCGCCGGCGTTGGAGAAGCTCAGCAGGGTGCCCACGGCGTCGTTGAGCGAAAGAAACAGGGCCTTGAGCGGCTCGGCGAGGACGATCAACCCGAAGACAAGCTGCAAGGCGAGCGCCCAGCCGACCGTCTTCCACTGCACGCCACGACGGTTCTCCGAGAGGAGCAAGCCCAGGCCGACGAAGACCGCGAGGCCGATCGCCGACATCGCGCGGTCGCCCCAACCCGTCTCGTAGGGCGCGAGGTTGCCCCCTGCAGCGAGATCCGCCCAAGCACTCGCGATGGCCCACGTCCACATCCCTACCTCCCGCGGACCGCACGCTAACCGAGGTCGAGCGTCGGACGAAGTGACCGACGCTCAAGCCGACGGCTTGACCACGATCGCCGCGGCATTGTGGGCGATCCGACCTTGAACGAGGGGGGCGACGGCCGGCGGCGCATCGACGATCGGCACCGCAGCCATCAAATGCGCGGTCGCCGCCGCGAGGCCGTAGCCGTCTCGATGCGAGATCCGAAAGCAGGGTTGCCCCTTGGCCACGCGCTCTCCGGGCCGACAGAGCACATCGACGCCCACCCCGAAGTCCACCGGGTCTTCGGCGCGTCGACGTCCGGCACCGAGCTCGAACACGGCGCGACCGACCTCGAAGGCG
>JBJONI010000346.1:0-3807 GCA_046051915.1 Pseudomonadota bacterium | reverse complement strand
GCTTTCATAACGTACCCACGCACCACGTCTGGACGGACGTGGCGACGAACACGCGACGATCGATGCAGGATGTGCTCGGCGACCTCACGTCGCAGCACCGGTTGATCTTTGTCGGCGACGCGTCGATGGCTCCGTACGAGCTGTTCTCCGAGGTCGGAAGGGGACTCGACGCCGCCCAACGCACTTCCGGGATCGAACAGATTCGTCGCTTGAAAGCGCGTGCGCCGGCCGCGGTCTGGCTCAACCCGGATCCCGTCCCTTGGTGGGACCACCCCACGGTGCGCGCGATCGGCGAGGTCGTTCCCATGTTTGAACTCACGATTGATGGGCTTCGCGCCGCGGTGCAGAGCTTGCGCCGGCCGGTCTGAGACGGTCGCGTCCGGCGAGGCTACGCTGCCGAGGTCGGGATGCGCTCGACGATCGGGGAGGGGAGATGCGCAGTTGGAAGGTGGTGGGACTGGCGATGTGGGGGGTCGCGGCCGCGTGCGGCGAGCCCGAAGAGTCTGCAGGAGCCCGCGGGGACGACATCTTGGCGCTGACGGGCGATGCGCAGGCGGGGGAGGCGCTGTACGCCACCCATTGCAGCGTCTGCCACAACGCAGATGGCTCGGGATCGACCGGTCCGTCCTTGCGGGGCGAGTCGCTCGATGGGGAGACGGTCGCGGTGATTCTTCAGGGCGAGGATGCGATGCCGGCGTTCGGTGACACCTTCTCCGATCAAGAGGTCGCCGACTTGCTGGCTTGGCTCGACGCGAACGTCTTCGAATGACACACCGGCCGCCTGCGGCACGCCGCGTGTAGGATAGCAGGCGCAGGGAGGCGGCGATGTGGACGACGTGGCGTGCCCTGCGCGAGGCGTTTCCGGTGATGGGCTGGCTCGAAGCCCACGTCGACGTGTTCCGGGCGGAGGCGTTGGCGTTGCCGGACGATGCGGGCTTTCGCATGCCCGGTGTCCAGTACCGCGGCGACTGGCGCGCGTTTCCCGTGTTGCTCGACCAATACGGGGAAGACTTCCCCCCGGATGCCGCGGCCTTGGCACGTCGCCTCTGCCCACAGACGCATGCGCTTCTGGCGGCACGTGGCGACGTCGTGGTCGGCGGCTTCATGCGGCTGGAGGCCGGCGGCGAGGTGCCACTCCACGTCGACCATCGCCAGGACGATGTGTTGCGCTTCCACCTCGCGTTGCAATTGCCCGAGGACGAACAAGCGTGGTGGCCGCTTGGCTGGGCGCGACCGATGGACTTGCGGGTCCCTCACGGCGCGAAGAACCCCAGCGACCGGTGGCGTTTGCAGCTCACCGTCGACGTGCGGATGAAGGAACCGATCCCCACGGGTTCGGTCCCCGCATGGGGCGTCCCGATTCCGGACGGGACGCCACCCGTCCTGGGGTAGAATGAACCACGGAGGTCGCATGGTGCGCGGCTGGGCGACGTGGGCCGGCTGGATGTTCTGGGCGCCAGCGCTCGCGGGGGAACCACGGTGGGTCCGCGCGGAGCCTGCCATGACGGGCGGAACCGTCGACGTCGCAGCGTTCCTCGACACGCTCGATGCGTCCGCCGGTTTGCTGCTTCAGTGTTACGAACGCGAACTTCGTCTCCGGCCCGACCTTACCGCCAAGGTGCTGCTCAAGGTGGTCGTGGCACCCGACGGCCGCGTGGTGTCGGCCGGTGGCTCCGGGCTCGGTGGAGCGGCAGATCTCTGCCTGCCTTCTGCGTTGCGGCGCATTCGGTTCCCACCGACGCCGGCGGGCGCTCAGGTCACCGTGGTCGTGCCTTCCGTCTTCACGACCGCGGAAGGGCCGGTGGTGGTCGACGCGAAGAAGAAGGCGCGCTGATCAGGCGGTCGGACCATCCTCAGGGAAGGGTTCGCGGGAGAACGTGACGCCCTCCCAGCGTGCCACGAGGGCGGCCGCAAGCCCGTTTCCAAGCAGGTTGACGCTGGTCCTCGCCATGTCCATGAAGGCGTCGACGCCCAAGATCAGCGCGATGCCCTCCATCGGCAGACCGAACGTCGCGAGCGTGCCCGTCAGGATCACGAGGCTGGCCCGCGGGACGGCGGCGACGCCTTTGCTCGTCAGCATCAACGTCAGCATCATCTGAAGCTGGGTCGCGATGTCGAGCTCGATGCCCGCGGCTTGCGCCACAAACACGCTCGCGAGGGCGAGGTAGAGCGTCGAACCGTCGAGGTTGAACGAATAGCCCAACGGGAGCACGAAGCTCACGATGTGCTTCGGGACCCCGAAGCGCTCGAGGCGGTCGAGGGCCTGCGGCAGAGCGGCCTCAGACGATGCGGTGCTGAATGCCAAAAGCCAGGGCTTTCCGATGGCACCCGCGAACCTTCGGATCGGGACGCCACCGAGGAATGCGGCGGGCAGCAGCACCAACAGGACGAACACCACCAGCGACGCGTACAGGGTCCCCACGAGCTTTGCCAAACCGAGCAGCGCACCCAGCCCGTTCTTGCCGACCGTGGCGGCGATCGCTGCGCCCGCTCCGATGGGTGCGAGCTTCACCACGAGCTCGGTGTACTTGAACATGACCTCCATCACGGCGTCAGCGAGCGCCAGCACGGGCTTGGCCTTGTCGCCTACGAGCACACAGCTCACCCCGAAAAGGACGCTGAACACCACGATCTGCAGCACGTCTCCGGTACCCATCGCGTCGACGACCGACTTCGGGAACATCTTCTCGACGGTCTCCGAGAAGGTGAGCTTGGTCTGCGGGAGCGCCAACGCGGAGGTGTCGGGCGTCGGCAGCGTCAACCCGTCGCCGGGCCGCACGACGTTCACCATCACAAGGCCCACGAGGAGCGCCAGCGACGTCGCGAACAAGAACCAGCCCATCGAGCGGGCGCCGATCCGACCCATCGTGCCCGCGCTTCCGGAATGGCCGATGCCGGCGACGAGCGAGGCGAAGATCAACGGCGCGATGATCGACTTGATCAACCGGATGAACACCGAGGAGATCACCGAGAGTTGCACGGCCTGTTCGGGCGCCACCGCGCCGAAGACGATGCCAGCTGCGGTCATGATCACGATCCAAGCGGTCAACGACAGTCGCGGCATGAACACCTCGCGCTCATTTAGCCTCACGAGAACGGCCGCGCTTGCTCGGCCTGTGGTCGGTTAGGAGAGGCGCCAAGCGGGAGGCAGGATGCGGTACTTGCATACGATGGTCCGGGTGACGGACGTGGATGCGTCCTTGGCGTTTTGGCGAGACGCCCTTGGCCTTCAGGTGGTTCGCCGCACCGACCACCCCGCGGGTCGCTTCACGCTGATCTTCTTGGCGGCACCTACCGACCTCGAGCGCGCGCCGGACGCGGCGATGATCGAGCTGACCCACAATTGGGACCCCGAGACGCTCCTCGGTGGACGCAACTTCGGTCACGTGGCGTACGCCGTGCCCAACATCCACGAGACGTGTTCGCGTCTGGAGGCGGCGGGCGTCACCGTCCTTCGACCGCCGCGGGACGGTCGGATGGCGTTCGTGCGTTCGCCCGACGGGATCTCCGTCGAGCTCCTTCAGGAGGGCGACGCCCTTCCTCCTCAGGAGCCTTGGAGTTCGCGGCCGAACGTCGGGACTTGGTAAACCGACCCCTTCGTCAAAAGACCAACGAAATCGTCGGGCGCCTGCAGCGCGCGCAAGGATCTGCGCACGCGTCGGCTATGCTCCTCTGCTCGGGGGTGCGCGTGCGTCGTTGGTTGGAAGTCGTGCTGGACCGGATCGTGACGAGGGCCGTGCGCGCCGCGGTCGAGGCGTTGTACCCGCCGAGTCGCAACGGCGCGCCCGACGGCGTCGACACCGATCT
>JBJONI010000345.1:0-3021 GCA_046051915.1 Pseudomonadota bacterium | reverse complement strand
CCTCGGGTTTCAGTACCCGGTTGAGGTTCCAGGCGTCACGAACGCGTACTTCCTGCGCACGGCCCTCAACGCCCAACGGAAGCTTCGCGGGGAGCCTGAGCTCGGCGCGGGGCCGTTCCTCAAGCGGTTGAAGGACGCGATGGCCTTCCTCGAGATGGACCCGGCGTTCCGCGACCGGTTCGTCAACGTCGGATTCTCCGGCGGCGAGAAGAAGCGGAATGAGATCCTCCAACTTCTGATGCTTGATCCGAAGGTCGCGATCCTCGACGAGACAGACTCCGGCCTCGACATCGACGCGCTCCGCGTTGTGGGCAAAGGCGTCAACCGTTTGCGCGACGCCGATCACGCGATTGTGTTGGTCACCCACTATCAGCGCCTGCTCGACCACATCGTGCCCGACTTCGTCCACGTGTTGATGGACGGACGCATCGTGAAAAGCGGAGACAAGTCGCTCGCTCTGGCGCTCGAAGCGGACGGCTACGCGGGCATCCGCGAGGCCGTGGGCGCATGAGCACGACGACCGAGGTGTGGGCGGACTGGGGCCTGACGCCGCGCGTCGACCCGGCTTGGCGTGCGCCCGTGGCGACGGAGCGGCTCGCCCAGATGGGCCTTCCGAGCACGCGCGACGAGGCGTGGCGCAACACGAGCCTCAAGGTGGCGCTCCAGGCTCCCTATGGGGCTCCGACGTCGGCGCCGCTGTCTGTGCAGGAGCGGCGCGCGATCGAGGCGGTGCTGGCAGACGGGGCGGACAGGGTCGCGGTGGTGGTCGATGGCCGCCTCGAACCTGCGCTCGGACGTGGCGTGGCGCTCGCGGCCGCCGATGCGGCGGTTCCCGTCGGTGGGCTCGCTGCCGACGGGGACGGCTATGCGGCGCTTGCCGATGTGTTCGCACCGGAGGTCTCGATGCTCCGTGTGGCGCGGGCCGAAGACGCAGGCGTCGTGCAGGTCGTGTTCGTCACCCGGGCGACCGGTCCTGTCGTGGCGCATCCGCGTCTGTGGGTCGGCGTCGAGGAAGGGGCGCGGGTGACGTTGCTCGAGACGCACGTGGTGGTGGGCGCGGCGGCTTGCCTCACCAACGCCCTCGTCGAGCTGGTGGTGGACGCGAAGGCCGATGTGACGCACGTCGTGGTCGATGAGGTGGCCGGCGCGGGCGCGACCCGCGTTCGCCAGACGTTCGTGGGCGTGGGTCCCGGGGCGGCCTACCGCCGCCACCTCACGTCGCTCGGCGGTGGCGGCCTTGTCCGGGACGTCGTCGATGCGCGTCTCGACGCGCGCGCCTCGGCGACGGTCGACACGATCCAACTCGTCCACGCGGGCGATCACATCGATCACCGCCTGGTCCTGCGGCACGTCGGTCGGGACGCCAGCAGCCAGCACACCACCCGGGGGGTCGTGACGGCCAAGGGTCGCGCCGTCGTCGACAGCAATGTCCACGTGGCGAGGGAGGCGGGAGGCGCGAGCGCGCGCCAGTCGATGAAGCACTTGCTGGTATCGCCGGACGGCGACGCCCGAGCGAGGCCGCGGCTGGAGATCGAGGTGGACGAGGTGACGGCGAGCCATGGCGCCACCGTCGGGCAGCTCGACGCCGCGCAGCTGAACTACCTCCGCTCTCGCGGGGTTCCCGAGCCAACGGCTCGCCAGATGCTGACCGAGGCGTTCGTCGCCGAGGTGGTGGACCGGGCCCCGTCCAGCGTCGCTGCGCTGGTTCGCAGCAAGGTGCAGGACGTGTTGCCCGCGCGCCTTGGAGGCGGGCTGTGAGCGGCTACGACGTCCACGCGTTGCGGGGGTTGTTCCCGGGGCTCGCGCAGCACGTGCACGGGCGACCGTTGGTCTACCTCGACCACGCCGCCACCTCGATGACGCCCACCCCGGTGCTGGACGTGCTGCGCCGCGCGACCGCGTTGGACCGGGCGAATGTGCACCGTGGCGTCCACACCCTCAGCCAGCGCGCGAGCGACGCCTTCGAGGCGGCGCGCGCGGAGGTCGCGTCGTTCCTCGGGGCGGCCGATCCCCGGGAGATCGTGTGGGTACGCGGGACGACGGAGGGCGTGAACCTCCTCGCCCAGACTTGGGGCCGCAGCCACCTCGGTCCAGGCGACGTGATCGTCGTGACGGCCATGGAGCACCACAGCAACCTGGTGCCCTGGCAGCAGATCGCAGCGGAGCGCGGCGCATCGATTCGCGTGATCCCCCACGACGCGCGCGGCGTCCTCGATCTCGACGCCCCGGCCGCGCACTTCGACGCCTCCGTCAAGCTCGTCGCCGCGGTCCATGTCAGCAATACGCTCGGCACCGTCAACCCGATTCCGTTGCTCGCCGCGCGCGCCCACGCCGTGGGGGCGAAGCTGTTCGTCGATGGGGCCCAGTCGGCGCCCCACCTGCCGATCGACGTCGCGACGCTTGGCTGCGATGCGTTCGTGTTCTCGGGCCACAAGGTGTGTGGGCCGTTCGGGATTGGCGCGGTGTGGGCGCCGTTGTCGCTGTGGTCCGACCTGCCGCCGTGGCAGGGAGGAGGTGGCATGATCGGGCGGGTCACGCTGCAACACAGCACGTGGGCGGAGCCGCCGATGCGCTTTGAAGCCGGGACCCCCGACGTCGCAGGGGCGGTCGCCCTCGCGGAGGCGTTGCGCTTTCTCCGTGGCGTCGGCCTCGAAGCGATCGGTCGCCATGAGGTCGCGCTGCTCGCGCATGCGACCGAGCGCCTCTCGTCGCTCCCGGGGCTGCGCATGTTGGGAACGGCGCCGCACAAGGCGAGCGTTTGCACCTTTGTGGTGGATGGCGCCCCGGCCTCCGATCTGGGTGCCTTCCTCGACCAGCGCGGCGTGGCCGTGCGGACGGGGCACCACTGCACCCAGCCGGTGATGGACGCGTTTGGGGTGCCAGCGGCGGTGCGCGCGAGCTTCGGGCTGACCACCACCCACGACGAGGTCGACGTCTTCGTCGACACGTTGCGCGACGTTCTTCGCTACTTCTGAGGGAATCATGTCGGACAGGCTGCAGGCGGCATTGGCGATCGCAGAG
>JBJONI010000344.1:0-5613 GCA_046051915.1 Pseudomonadota bacterium | reverse complement strand
CCAGGAGATCACGTTGCCGCGCTCGTCGCGCTCCTCTTCCAACAGCCACTCGAAGACCCGGGAGGCGTCGTCGGGATCGGTGAGCCGGGCCTGGTCGCTCTTGCCGTAGACGCGCTTGACGTTGTCGCGGGAGATCGTGCGCCAGTACGTGCGGCGGTCGGACTGCCGGCGCCAGCGCTCGATGAGCGCGAAGGCGCCCTCGACGCGGGGGCGGAAGCGCTGCACGGTCCAGGTGTCGGACCCGTCGACGACCGTGCGGGTGACGGGCTCCCACGCGCCGGTGGAGGGGTCCTCGGCCAACAGTGGGACGAGGTCCTCGGCATCCGAGAGGATGAAGGTGTCGGCGTCGAGGTACCGGGGCAGGCCCTTGTCGGTCTTGCGACGGATCGAGGGGGTGGACAGGCGGAAGCCCTGGCCGAAGGGGCCGTTGCCGGCGCCGGAGTCGTACGACAGCGACAGCGCCGGAGTGACCCCGCCGCGGCCCGGGGTCAGCGGCAGCGGGAGCACCACCGTGGCCGAGCCGGTGACGGGGTTGGCGGAGACCTTCTCGCCGATGCCTTGGATCGCCCCGCCGCCCTTGGGCAGGGACACGGTCGGGGCAGTGACGCGGAAGTCCTCGGGCAGCCGGCCGTCGGGCCCCGGGCCCGGCGCCGGGTCCCGGCCGAGCGTGCCCGGACGCGCCTGGGAGCCGGGCGCGCGGGGGCCTTGGGACTTGTCGCCGGGGGCCATCAGCTCACCGTGACTTCGAGGACGACGAGCAGATCGTCCGCGTCCGCCAGGCTGCCCGACGACAGCGTGGTCGTCACGAGCAGCTCGTCCGGCCAGGACTCACCGAGGGAGTCCGCGGTCGAGCCGAGCGCGGTCGCGGCCGAGCTGGTGGGCCAGTCCACGAAGCTGCTGATGGCCTCGCTGGTGGTGCCGCCGTCGACGGACACCGATCCGCTGGTGGGAACGAGACCGTCGACGACCACATGCACCTGCTGCACGGTCACGGTCCTGCCGGTGGCGAAGTAGGGCAGCCTGCCCGACCCCAGGGCCAGCGTCACGCTGCTGGCCTCGTCCTCCTGGGCCTGGACCCAGCCGTCGGGATCGTCCCGCCGCGCGGACAGTCCGATGACGTACCGGTCCGTGGTGCTGGTCGTGCCCTCATCGGTGAATCCGCCGGCGAGGACGGTCAGGTCCAGAACTGCCAGCACCTGCTGCCGGTAGGTCTGACCGCCGTCCAGCGCCGTGAAGCGGAGGTGCAGGACCACGTCGCTGACGCTGTCCCAGTCGATCTGACGGTACTCGGTGTTGGCGAAGGCGAGATGCCAGCTCGACACCGCGCCCTTGCGCTCGAACGGGAGGTACCGAGGACCGCCCTCGTCGTTGCGGAATAGGCCGCCGTCCTCGACCGCCACGCTGGTCACCACCGAAGGGAAGGTCGCCGTCTCCTCGACGAGGTCCCCATCGGTGGTCTTGCGGACACTGGATCCGTGCTGGGTCAGCCGCAGGTTCACGTTCCCGTGGGACCCGGAGACGCAGGCGACCGTCACGGCGACGGAGACGAGGCGCCGGTTGTAGTGCCCGGGACAGTCCAGATCGAAGAGGACCTCGGGAAGCTCGACGTAGCATTCCCCCTCCTGTCGCAGGCGAACCAGCGCCAGGGGATCGAGGCGGGCCAGGGAGACGTGCTTGACCAGCTCCAGCTCGCGGGCGTCGTGGTCGAGGTAGGCCGCGTCCATGCGCTCCAGATCGAGCTGGAGGCGTTCTCCGGCCAGCAGGCCCTTCTTCGTGCCGTCCCAGTGCACGGCCTGGACGAAGGTGTCTTCGGTCCGACCAAGCTCGTGCTGGTAGCAAGCCTCGGCCTTCTTGGCGGTGGTGTAGGCGAGCTGCCAGGACTGGAAGTACAGCGTGGCGAGCTGGCCCACCATCCAGTCGTACAGCTCGGCGTTGGTGAACTTGCTCTCCATCCACGCCCGCACTTCCTCGGAGTGGCGGATCTGGAGCTCGTGGTTGCTCAGCTCGCGCTTCGCCACGTCGGCCCGGATCTCGGCGGCGACGATCTGCTTGTCGATGGCGCCAAGTTCCTTCTCAGCGAGGTTACGCTGGTTCTTCCACTCTTCCTCGCGGCGTTTGTAGGAGGCGGTGGTCGTCAGGAACGAGGACGAGGCCATTAGTACTGCCCCCAGCTTGCCCGCTCCGTCTGCGAGGCCCTTGGCGCCTTCACCGAGGCGTCCGCCTCCGGTCGTCGCACCCGCTCCCCGACCACGGGTGATGTCGGGAAGCGAAGCAACGATGGCCTTGATTCCTTCGATGGTCGCACCCAGGTTTCCGGCGATCGACCCGACTGCGAAAGCAGTCGCCGCAGCCGTCTCCTGGCCGATCCACCCCCTGTCAATGAGACGATCGTAGTACCTGTGGCGCGCTTCGACGACCTTCCGGTTCTTCCGCAGGGCAGCCAGGTTCTCCTTGGCCTCCTCGACCTGCCGCTCGCGCACGCCCTTGACCGCGTCGAGCAGGGCCCCCTCGTGGGTCTGCCGCAGCACCGCGAGCGCCTCCGCGTCGCGCCTGTCCAGCGCGGACAAGAGCGCCTGCCCGAGCGACCGCACCGAGCCTACCAGGGCCTGGGCCCGGCCGATCATGACGCTGAACCGGTAATGCCCGACGCCCGCGGCGTCTGACAGCGCGGCGCCGATGTCGATCCCGGCCGCAGCGGCGCGCACGAGCATTGCCGGGTCGATGGGCGGCTGGAACAACGGAAGCGAACGGACCACCCCGGCGATGTTCATGCCGTTGCGGATCTTGAACAAGCGGTCGTCGATCGTGTCCCAGTACGACAACAGCTTCGCGTTGAACGGGACGCAGAAGTACGTGGTGAACCCGACGCCACCGAGGACCGCCGACCCGCCGCGGCTCCGGCCGAGCCCGCGGGCCGAGAACGCCGCGTTCTCCAGTGCCACCAGGGGGTTGCTGAAGTCGTCGAGGCTGGCCTTGAGGTCGTCCCAGGTCTTCGCGGGCGGGCGCTCGGCCTCTCCGAGCAACTCCGGTCGGTCTCCCAGCACCTGCCGTGCGAACACATAGAGCTGGGTCGCCTCGTTGATGCTCTCCAGGGTATCCCTGCCGAACAGGGCGTCGCCCCAGGCGACGAGCGTGTCGACATAACGCATCACGATCGCGCGTTGGTAGGTGCCGGGCCGCAATCGGGCGAGCGCGTGCGGGTTGAACGGATCTTCACGCCAAGCGGCAACCTGAGCTTCGAACTCGGCCTGCGCATCGGGGTCGCCCGCGGCTCCGGTGAACGCGATCCAGTCCGTGACGGGGCCACTCGCGGGCGCGAGGAGCGGCTTGACCTTCCACCAGTCGGCGTTGGCCACAGCATGGTCGAACCCCGACGCCGAGGCGCGCGTCCGGGTCCGCGGGTCAAAGATCGCATGGAACCAAGCGACTGCTTCCTGGTGCTTGCCGGCATCCGCCAGCCGACTTGCCACGTAGTAAGGGAGGTGGAAAAAGATCTCCCAGTTGTAGGGGCTGTAGGCTCCGCCGATGGAGAAGTCGATGTCCTCCTGGGGATACGGCAGATCCACGGCCACCGTGGGCTGGTACCGGGTCTCGAAGTCAGCCGGATCGCCTGCGAGCACCTGTCGGAACAGCGCGGACCCGCTTCCTTCGGGGTCGGGGTCAAGGAGCGCGAAGATGCCGTCTCGCCGCACCTCCTTGATGAACCGACAGGCGAACGGGTGGTAGAAGGACCAGAAGCGGTACGTTCCCAGAAGCCCGGTCACGCTCGCGGCGGGGGCAAACGCGCGGAGCGAGGTGTCAACTGCGCGTACCGCAGAGGCCGCGGCCTCCGCGGAGCGGACGCTTGCACCGTCGACGAAGACGGTCAGTTCGTTCACTTGGCTGTCGGTGAGCGGAAGTCCGCTGGGCGGTTCCGCGGCCGCGTAGGTGCCGTTGCGGAAGGAGGACAGCGCCTCGATGGGAGGAACACCGGACTTCGCCGTCGCCTCGAGCACCTCCGCCGGACGCCTGCCCGGCTCGACGAAGTAGACCCTTTCGCCCACACTGACGAAGAAGGGCGACTGACTCACGAAATCCTGGAACTGTGACGGCACCACCACGGAGGCGCTCCGGATGCGGCCCAGTACGTCTACCGGGCTGGCCGGCCAGAGGGGCTTCCCGGCCTCGTCCACCGCACCGAGATACACATCGAGGTCGTCGGGGTCATCGTCATTGATGATCGGGACGGCGTTCGTGTATCCGGGGGCCACCCATCGTGTCGGATCGAGCGCAATCCGGGGCGCAGGGGTCTGCACGCGGTTGGGGATCGGCGAAATCTCCTGCGTGCAGGGGTTGATGGTAAAGCGGCCCAGTTCGTGGAAGACGCTCCAGCGAGAAGCGGCGCCGGCGGATCTCTCAGCGATGCAGCGCACGGTCACTCCACCGTCACCGTCGATCGCTGAGACGAAGCCGTAGCTGGTCAGGGGTGCGTTGGCGAGCCCGAGATCAGAAACCCAGGACGTGTTGAGCGCGAGCGAGGCTGGGCTGACCTCCTTGGGGGACCATCCGCCGTCGCGGAATTCTGACATGGCGAGACGGATCTCCCACCAACCCGAGGGACGCGCCTCTGATTCCGGCGAAAGCGCCTGCGCGAACTCCGCCCAGAACAGGATGAGGCGGCGGTTGTGAACCACGGGAACGAGATGGTCCCCCTGGAGTCCCGTCTTCACCTCTTCCCAGGGCGTCCAGGTCGCTGCGGCCTCCCGGCGGCGGTACCAGTAGCTCGCGGGTTCGCTCCGGCTTCGCGCGAACACATGAAAGCGGTCCGTCCCGCCGTCCCCGACGCTACCAGTTTCGTGATGGCAGGCGAGCACCTTGAGGCTGCTGATCGCTCTCAAGCGGTCCAGGTAATTGAGCGCGATCTGCTCTACCCGCTCAACCGTGACATCCCCCTGGGCCAGAGATTGCTCCAACGCCGTGAAGAACGGAGTCTTTTCGTCCCGCAGCTCGGGTTCGATCCAATTCTCCGGATAGAGGAACACCTTACGTGCGGCCTCCCAAACACGGTACGTGCGCATCCACTCCCACTCGGCGCGGTCCTCGTCATTGAACCAGCTGCCGAGGTCCGCACCGGTGTCGTCCCGCTCCAGGCCGAAGAGAGAACGATGGACGAACAACTGAACCGCCATGGTGGCCTGCACGATGCGACTCGTCAGCGCATCAGGGTTCATACTTACGTCGATGAGGTAGTGTTCGTAGAGGTCCTCGGCGGTCTCCAGAGGACCACCGGCGAAGGCATTCTCTGCGATCAAGTACGAAACGAGTGCGTCCCGCTGGGACTTCCGGACCGGGTCCCGGAGCCCCCGGGCGACCCGCGACCATGTCTGCGCATCGGGATGCTTCGACCGTGCGGCGCCGACGATCTGCTCTGCCTTGGCAGGCGAAAAGGAGGTCAAACTACCGGGCACCGCCCAGCCCTGCACGACCTCCACGGCGGCCCCCGCGCGGCGCACGAACTCCATACGGGTGAGGACCGATTCGAGATCGGAGACCGACACGATTCCAGCGCCCACGAGGGTGCCGAGCGCCGCCTCGGACCAGCCCGTCCGCTCGGCAAGATTGACTGCTGTCGGA
>JBJONI010000343.1:0-7444 GCA_046051915.1 Pseudomonadota bacterium | reverse complement strand
GCGAAAGCCCCGATCGGCTACGGATCGACGGTGGAGGCGATCATGTCACATCCCAAGACGTCCCTGGGCCTGCGAGGGCTCGCGGCGCTTTGGCTCGCAGGTTGCACACCGGCGGTGGTCGAGCCGCCCGCCGCGCCCGCTTGGTACCCCCTCCCCTCCATCCGCTACAGCGCCACAGGCGACGGCTTGCCCGCGCTGCCGCAAGCCACGACGGCGCTCCCTCTCGACCGCTTGCGGTGGCGCGACGGCTGGTCCCCCGTGCAGAGCAGCGTGTACCGCCCCGAGGTCGCGATCGACCCGGCGACGCTCCCTGGCCCCTTCGGCGAGGGCTACGGGGGATCCGTGCGACTCTACGACCTCACCGACGGGGTGGAGCTGCGCGCGTTCGCCGAGATCGACGCGTACCCCGACGAGGGAGACGGGGAGATCCGTGTGCTGCTCGTCCGTCCGATGCAGCCGACGGCCCCAGGTCACCGCATCGCGGCCGTCGTCACCCCGGCGGTGCGCACCGTGGATGGCGCGCCGTTCGAGGCCCCGGCTTGGTTCGAAGGCGCCGTGGCCGGCACGGCAGCCCCAAGCGATCCCGCGCCGGACGGCCACGACGCGGCGCTGCTCGACGCGGTGCGCGCCCTCGGGGCCTCCGACGCGGTCTTCGCGTGGGACTGGACGGTGGGCCACGCGGACGCGCCGCTGGTTGCAGCCCGCGACGCCCTCACGGTGCCCTCGTCTTGGTCCTTTGACGAGGTCCTCCCCGGCGACGGCAGCGACCCCCGGGTCGCACGGACGGCGACCGGCACGTTCCGCACGGTGAACTTGCTCGGCGACGACGGGCTCGCGGTGCTCGACAACGACGGGCTCCCCTCGGCCTCCGGGGACGTCGACGCGGACCTCGTCGTGTTCGTGCCCACCTCGGCGCAGCCGGGCGGCCCCGTGTGGCTGTTCGGCCACGGCATCTTCAGCAACCCCCTCGAGTACCTCGGCGCCGACGGCGTCCTCACGCAGCTCGCGTACGACGCCGGAGCGGTCGTCGTCGCCACCACGTGGCGCGGGCTCACGACCAAGGACCTGGCGATCCCGGTCGGCGTCGGCGGCGACTTCGGACGGATCCCGGAGCTCACCGACCGCCTCACGCAGGGCGTAACCAACACGCTCGCGCTCGCCTCCCTCGTCGTCGACGGAGACCTGCTCTCCGACCCCGTCTTCGGCGGGCTCGGCGACCGCGACCGCCTGCGCTACTTCGGCATCAGCCTCGGCGGCATCGAGGGAGCGACAACCCTCGCCAACGCCGACCCGAGCGTGCTCCGCTACGGCGTGTTCCACGTTGGGGGGTCCACGTGGTCGACGATGCTGGAGCGCTCGAAGAACTGGTCCTCGTTCGAAGGGCTGGTCGAAGCCGGCATCGACAGCCCGGCGGACCGCCAGACGCTGTATGCGCTGAGCCAGTTGTTCTGGGACCCGGTCGACCCGGCGATCTACGCCGATCGGCTCGCGGCGCGCGACGTCCTTTGGCAGATCGCGCTCGGCGACGATCAGGTCCCCAACCTCACCTCGTGGACGCTCGCCCGCGGCGCTGGCGCGACCCTGCTGGCCCCGGCCGCAACCCCCGTCCCCGGTCTTGCCTTGGTGGACGCGCCGGCCGTCGGACCCGCGGTCGCGCAGTTTGATCCGGAGACCACGGACTACGAAGGCGTCAACCGCCCGTCGCCGGAGACGAACGCGCATGACCTGCCCCGCCTGTGGCCCGGAATGCAAACACAGGTTCGCAGGTTCCTCGACGCCGACGACCCGGGCGTGATCGTTCACGCGTGCGGCGCGGCGCCGTGTTCGGCGTCCAACCCGGGCGAGGTGGCCCCTTGACCCTGCTCCCGTCGCTGTGGCTCGCGTGCGCGGCCGCGGAACCTTCGTCGGCGCCGACCGACACCCCAACGCCTCCCCTGCGCGAGGAGGTCGCCCCAGCCCCCTGGCGCTCGCCCGCGGCGACGTGGACGGTGCTCGGGCCAGACGGCAAGCCCCATGGCGCCCAAGCGTCGCCCGCGCGCGTCCTCGCGCCGACCACGCTGCCCGAGGGACGCGCCGGGACCACGCCGTCTGCCGCACTTGGCGCCACCGCGGCGCGGACGATCTCGTGGCTGCACCGGCATCCCACCGACGTCTCCCACACGCCGGGCCTGCCCGGCCTCAGCCCGGACGCCCGTGAGGCGTCGCTGCTGATGGCCGCGATGGCCGAGAACGCGCGCAGGCTCGACGGCGTCGACGTGTGGGACGACCCCGCGTGGGTCGCGCGGACGTTTGACGCGGCCCGCTGGACCGGCGACCGCGCGGGCTCGGAAGGCCGCGTGCGGCTGACGAAGTACCTCGCGTACGAGCGCGACGGCGCGCCAAGCCGTACGCCCGAGCGGCCGATCGCCCTGTACGCCGCACCCGCCGACGACGCGCTGCGGCTGCGCTACACGCGCCAAGACGTCGTCGGCGGCGTGTACGAACGTGGCGGCGCCAGCGAAGGCGCCGCCGCGCCGATCGCGTGGGTCCGCGAGGACGACCTGTACCGGGCGCTGCTCCAGGGGACGATCGTGCTGCGCTACCCAGACGGAAGCCGGCATACGTTCAACGTCGACGTCAACAACGGCATCCCGTACGACCGCGCCCAGCGCGAACAAGCGTTGCAGCGACGCTATTGGTACTTCCGCGAGGTCGAGGGGTTGTATGGCTACGGACCCAAGGACGACCGCATCTTGGTCGAACCAGGTGCGACCGTCGCCGGCGATGTCCAAAACTTTGGCGTCGGTACCCTGTTTTGGATCGACACGGGTAAGCAACTCCGCGTCGCGAGCCTCTCGGACACCGGCGGTGCCTTCGAGCCCAACCTCGGGCAGCTCGACTGGTTGGCCGGAACGTTCCCCGACGACGCGACGTTCCACGCCGCCGTCGCGGACCTCCCCGATTGGGTCGTCGCCGGCATCCTGATCGCCCGGGAGGTCTGGTGACCTGGCTGATGCTCGCACTCGCGTGGGCTGCACCTTCGCGGCCGCCGGGGCCGGTCGACCCCTTGCCGTTCGTCGGGCTCGATCGCTTGGACCGGCGCCCGCTAGAAGGTTTGACGATCTACCTCTCGCCCGGGCACGGCAAGCTCCTCGACCGTGAGGACGACGGACGGCCCACGCGGTGGCGCTGGCAGCGCAACCCGACCAACGGGATGCGCGAGGACGAGTGGACGCGCGCGTACTGCGCGGACCACCTCGTGCCGGCGCTCGAGGCGGCGGGGGCGCGCGTGATCTCCCTTCGGGAGCTCGACCCCCACCTCGAATCGGTGGAGGTCGAGGACGCCGACCCGGGGTTCACCACCTACGGCACGGCCCAGGTGCTCGACGAGGCCGCGGCCTCCGAGGGGCGCCACGCCGTCCTCGCTGCGGACGCGCAAGCATCTTGGACCCTGACGCTGCCGCAGGACGGCCGGTGGCGCCTCGTGACGCGATGGGTGTCCGCGTCCGACCGCGACCGTGAGGCGCGCTACGCCGTGGAGTTGCCCGACGGCGAAGTGGTCGAGGTGACGGTCGACCAGACGGTCCACGGGGGGCACGTGATGCCGCTGACGTGGGTCGACGGACTCGCGGGGGACACGGTGACCGTCGTGCTCGACGGCTCGGGCGCAGGCACACTCTCCGCGGACATGGTCCGACTCGGCGGCGGCACGTACCGACCCGTCGCCCCGGGCATCGACGACACGGAGGTCCTGCCTTGGTCGGACATCAGCGTCGTCGACCAGCTCGACCACACGGGTGGGCCGCGCGGCTTGTTCCGCTACGCGGACGGTCGTCCGATGTCCGACCCCAAGTCGCGCGCGACGTGGACGAACTGGGCCAGCCCTCCCGGTGAGGACAACATCTTCCTCTCCGTCCACACCAACGCGATGCCGCGCCCGTCGGCAGGGCGTGGAGGAACGTGGGTGTTCTACGGCATGAACAACAACCCACCGCGACCGCCGCGCCCCCGCAGCATCCGTCTCGCGCAGAGCGTCGTCGACGCGTTGTGGCCGGCATTGCGGGCCGTCGATCCAGAGTGGCCGACGATCGCGCCGAAGGACGGCGCCTTCACCGAGATCTCGACGCGCGAGAACGAACTCGACGGCATCTTGATCGAGGTGGGCTTTCACGACCACGAGGTCGATGCCGAGAAGATGAACGACGCCCTGTTCCGCGACGCGTTCACCCAGGGCTTCGTCGAGGGCATCGTTCGTTGGCGCGCCGCGGAGCAAGCCCGCGCCGCCGAGGCCCCGCTGCCGGAGCCCGAACCGGCGTCGCCAGCTTCCGACGACGCCTCGACCCCAGCCCCCTAGGCGCGCGTCTAGGGGAGCGGGCAGCTCAGCGCGCCGGTGGTCAGGTAGCCGACGCAGGTGTTGCCGTGTGCGGAAGCCGCGGTGCCGTCCGGGCACACCGCCGACGTCGCGACCTCGATCCACGTCGTCCCCGTCGCGGGCGTCGTCACCATGCCGGTGGTCGTGCTGCACCGCAGGTCGGCGCCGCCCCACTTCATGTATTGGCTGACGTTCGCGTTGGTCAGGTTGGCGTTCGTCAGGTTCGCGTTCACGAAGTTCGTCGGGAACGACGCGCTGTTGCCCCGAAGGTTCGCGCCGGTGAAGTTCGCGCCCTTGAGGTTGGTGCCGACGAACAAGCTGTACTCGAGGATCGCCCCGGCAAAGTTGGCACCCGCGAGGTTGAGTCCGGAGAACGTCGCTTGCCGCGCCGTGACGCCCGCAAAGATCGTCGTCGCGTCGATCAGCGGCACCGTCGCGAAGTTGACCGAGGCGAACGTCGCGTTGGTCAGGTCGGCGCCTCGCAGATCCGTCCCGGTCAAGACAGCGGACGTCAGCGAGCAACCGCGCAGGTTGTAGCCGGCCAAGTTCTGCGCTGTGAGCGTGGCAGAGGTCAGCCCAGCACCCGTCAACGTCGTCCCGGTCAACGTCGCGCCGGTGAAGTTGCAGCTCGCGAGGTTCTTGTTCGTCAGGTCAAGCCCGGCGAGGTTCGCGTTGGTGAAGTTCGCCGACGTGAACACGGCGCCGGTGACGTTGGCGCCGACGAAGTTCGCCCCGGTCAACGTCGCCGAGGTGAAGTTCGCGTTCGTGAGGTTCGCACCTGAGAAGTTCGCGTTCGTGAGGTTGGCGGAGGTGAAGTTCACGCCCGTGAGGTCGCGCCCTGCGAAGTTCTGGCCGGTCAGCGTCGTGTTGGACAGCGTCGCGCCTTGGAGCTGCGCCCCCGTCAAATCCGCTCGGGTGAAGTTCGCGTACTGGAAGTTGCCGGTACGCATGTCGGCGTTGACCAGCACCGCGTCGGTGAAGTTCGCGTAGCGCGCGTCGATCGCCTGGAGGTTCGCGCCCGAGAAGTCCACGCGAACCATCGTGCAGTAGTAGATCGACGCGTCCTGAAAGTCGGTGTTCGTGAGGTCGGCGTCGGTGAAGTCGGCCGGGTTGAAGCCTGCGTTGTAGAAATTGGCACCGATCGCGCTGATCCGTCGGAGCTTGCACGCGTCGTAGCAGGTCATGTTGGTCAACGTCGCACCATCGAGGATCGCGTCGTCGAAGATCGCGTCGTCGAGGTAGGCATCCGTCAAATCGGCGCCGACCAAGGTCGCACCCGTAAAGTTGGGTCCGTACGCGAAGGTGGCATCGACGAGGATCGCGTCCGTCAGGTCCGCGTAGCGTGCGTACACCGGGTCGGCGTCCGCCTTGTACCAAATCGACCCCGACAGATCGGCGTGGTCGAACCAGCCGCCGTCCAACGTGCTGTTGCTGAAGTTGATGCCGTGCAGGTCGTAGCTGTCGAGGTACATCGACGGCGCGACGACGTTCATGCAGAGCGCGCCAGGCTCGAGCGGGCACGGCTCGCCGGGTTCCACACCGCCCCCGCCGAGGCTGCCGTTGGTGAAGGTCACCGGCGAGGTGCCGTCGCAGGTCAGGGTGAACGTCCCATCCGCGTTCGCGACGACCTCGCAGCCCGTACCGTCCTGGCCGTCCTGAATCAGGACAGGCGCCGACCCAGGACAATCGAGGATGGCGCCCGACGCCGACGGTGTGACGGTGCACGCCGAGGGTGCCGCTCCGTCGGTGCCGTCCTCGATGAGCGCGACCGGGCTGCCCGGGCAGGCCAGCAGGTAGCTGCTCGCGTCGACCACGGTGACCTCACAGGTCGCGCCGTCGCTCCACGTCGCTGTCGTGCCCGTACCGGGACAATTCAAGGTGTACGTGCCGTTGGCGTTGGTCACGACGCTGCACGCACCGGCGCTCGCCGAGGTGCCGTCGGTGATCGTCACCGCGCCATTCGGACAGTCGAGCGTGTACGTGCCGTTGGCGTTGTCGGCCACCGTGCACGACGCCCCGTCCTCCCCCGAAGCCCAGCTCACGGCGGGCTGCCCGGGGCACGCGAGCGTGAACAGGCCCGCGAGCTCGGTCACGGTGCACGCGCCGCCGTTGCCCCACGTCGCACCGGTTCCGTCGTCACACGTCATCGTGAACGTCCCGCTGACGTTCTCGACCACGTTGCAGCCGCCTCCCGAGCCGAGCGGGACCGCGGGCGACCCCGGGCACGCGAGGAAGGTGCCGCCGAGGCCGTCGATCGTCACGACACACGAAGCGCCGTCCGTCCAACTCACCGGCGCCGAGCCCGGACACGTCAGGGTGAAGACCCCACCCGCCGCCGACAAGGCACAGGGCGGCGCCTCCTCCCACGTCACGACGGACCCGTCTCCGCACGTGAGCTGGAACACGCCCGCCGCGATCTCGGTGGCGGAGCAGCCCTCCGGCTGGCTCAACGTCACGGGGTCCGAACCGAGGCAGTCGATCGTGTAGGTGCCATCGAGGTTGTCGGTGGTGACGCAGCCGCCGCCGATCACGTACGGGTCCGACCCAGGACACGACAGCGTGGCCGTCCCATCGCCGTTCAACGCGAGGCCGCATCGCGCGCCCGCGCCCGCCAACTCCACCGTCTCCGAGCCGACGCACGACAGCGCGTACGTCTCGTTGCCAACATCGGTGATCTCGCAGCCCGAGGTCCAAGCCACGGGGTCCGAGCCCGGGCAGAGCAGCGTGTAGCTCCCGGCGCCGTTGTCGGAGACCACGCACGGATCGGCGTCCGTGCCGTCCCGGACCTGCACCGGATCCGATCCGAGACAGGCCAAGGTGTACGAGCCGTCGCCGTTGTCGGTGAGCGCACACAGCGGGGCCGAGGCATCGCGCACGACCAGCGGGTCGGAGCCAGGACACGTGATCGTGTAGGTGTCGTCGCCGTTGTCGACGACCGCGCACGCCGCGTCCGCCACATCGAACGTCACCGGGTCCGCGCCGGGGCAGTCGAACGTGAAGGACCCATCGCCGTTGTCGGCAAGCGAGCAAGGATCCGAGGGGGTTTGCCCCCAGAACGTGACCGGCGCGGAACCCGGACAGTCAAAGGCGTAC
>JBJONI010000342.1:0-3402 GCA_046051915.1 Pseudomonadota bacterium | reverse complement strand
TGCCCGCCAGGTGCGGCTGAACGTGCACGACCACGGCGACGCAGCGGAGATCGAGGTCGTCGACGACGGCGAGGGCATCGCGGCGGCGCACCTCCCGCGGCTCTTCGACCCCTTCTTCACGACCCGCGCGCCGGGCGCCGGAACCGGGCTGGGGCTCGCGGTGGTGCACCGCGTCGTCAGCGACCATCGTGGCGAAGTCCGCGTCACGAGCGCGCCGGGCGAGGGCGCGACGTTTCGCATCGCGCTGCCCCGCGGCGGGTGAGGACGGCGCTTACGGCGCCGCGCCGTTCACGATCGCGATGGCGTCGAGGTCGAAGCCCCCGGCCACCCCCTCGTAGGTGTTCGCGCCGCTGTCACGGATCCGCACCCAGCGGGCGCGCTGCACGCCGAGCGCGGCAAGGTCGAACGCGTCTCCGCCCGCGACGGCCGGATCCGTCGGATCGAGGCCGTTCTCCGGGTTCGCGTAGACGGGCGTGACGCCCGCGCACCCCGGATGGCTGCCCGCAGCGTCCGCGGCGACGCAGGGCCACTCCGTCCAGGTGGTCCCGTCGTCGCTGACGGCCACGGCGCCGGTCTCGACCCAGCCCGCCATGGGATTCTCGAACACGAGCAGATCGGGGCCGGGGCCGTCGACCAGCACGCGGTCCCGGAACCCGAGGACGATGACCCCGTCCCGCCCGAGCGAGAGCACGTCGAGGGAACCGCCCCCGCCGCCGGGGGGGCGCGGCGGCCCTAGCACGACGTCGGGGAGCCGATCCTGACCAAACCCAGCCCCCTCTCCGGGGGCCCAGGAGACGACCGAATCCGCGAACGGCCACGGCCCGTCCCACGTCGGCCCGGGCGTGCCCCCCGCGGCGGTGTCCTCGGGCGCCGCCGTGTCGACCGCGCCCTCCGGGGGAGGCGTTGCGGAGGGGGTGTCCCCCTACCCCCCACCACACGCCAGCAGGAGCAGGATCACCGGCCGACCGCGGGGGTCATGGCGGTCCACGCGAACCCGCCGCAGCCACCGGCGAGCACGTCGCTGCGGTCCGCGAGCGGGGCGGCGAGCGCCGCGTCCTTGCTCGTCGCGTCGTACGTGGACTGGCACATGAGCAGCGCGCCCAGCGAATCCCAGTACCACTCGATGCGGCTCCAGGCGCCAGCGTTGTAGGCGTTGCCGAGGTCGTTCTCCGCGACCACCCAGCCTGCCACGTCGTCGACGACGGCGATGTGGAAGCGGCTCGTGGCCGCGCCGTCGGTCATCGTCCAGGAGAACGGGTCGATGAGGTGCTGCGAGCCCCAGGAGTCGGCCCAGGTGCCCGACACCGAGAGCGGATGGCGCAGCGGGGACCAGGGGTAGCCGCCGCAGCCCGTGCGCAGATCGGTGTCATCGCCGCGCGGGGCCAGCTCTGCCGCCTCCTGGTCCGCGGCGTCGTAAACCGACTGGCAGGCGTACAGCTCTCCCTCACGACGGAGCCAGTCGAAGCGGCTCCACAGGCCTGCGTAATACTCATTCGCCGCGTCGTTGCGCGCGACGATCCACCCCTCCGCGTCGTCCCAGGACGCCACGGTGAAGCCCGACGGATCGGTGCCGGGGTACCCGACGCGGACCGTGTCGGTGGTGATGTCCCACGACGAACCGTACGCGTCGACCCACGCCCCCGCGATGTCGATGGCGGCGTCCGAGGACGTGCCGGTGGACGTGTCCGTGGCGGAGGCCGTGTCGGTGGCGTCGCTCCCGCCGCACGCGGCGAGCAGGAGGGTGTATGCGAGGAGGGCTCGGTTCATGGGCGGGATCTCCACCCCGGCGCCATGGCTGGGGGAGACCCGGACGATCCCGGCGCTCCACCCATCCCTGATCCGGGGACGTGGTTGGCGAAAGCGACTCCCCGGGCAACCCGACTCGCGAGGCGAACCTCGCTCACGGTGGCGGCACCGCGCCGGATTCTCACCGGCTTCCCCCGACGGACCGGCGAACCGGGCCTGAGCGTCGCGTGCCCGCTACGGACACACCCTGCGGCTAACGTACGTCGGTCGACGACGCATCCCCGCCGCAGAACGGCCCGTCCAGCACCGCGGCGTTGTTCGTCTCGTCGCACTCGATCCACGCACCGACGTGGTTTCCATCGTCATCGACGACGAGCACGAGCGACTCCGCGGTCACGACTGACTCCCGCGCCACCGAGAAGCGCAGCGACTCGCTGGTGCGTCCGGCCGGCGTCTCCTGGTTCGTCAGGAGCGTCGCGAGCGGCGTGTCCACCCCGGCGGTCCGTGCGTAGAGCGTCACCGCCACGCCCGCCGGGACCGCGCGGTTGCCGGTGTTTCGGAGGCGGCCGAGCAGGTGGAACGTGCCGTCGTCGCAGGCCACGTCGCAGGTGTCCAGGATCTCCGGTTCCAGCTCGTCGCCGAGGCGTCCGCCCGGAGGGAGCGGCAGCGCGGCGTGGTAGTTGTTGTAGACGGTGAAGTTCGGCGTCGCGCGCACCGGTACCGACAGGTCATCGGCGATGTTGGTGATCGCGTAGTCGTGCTGGTTCCAGATGCCACGGGCGGGAGCCCAGCTGTCCGTCGCGTCGCCGTAGACGCTCATGCCCGCGCCAAAGCCCGAATGCGTCACGACGATCTCGGCGTGTCCATCCGCGTCGACGTCCGCGATCACGGGGTAGTCGTACATGGTGGGCGACGCATGGTGGTTCGTCTGGAACTTCACGGCCCCGTCAGCGCCGTTGTAGGCGACGACCTGGACCTCGTCGATGTAGACGATCTCGGGGACGCCGTCCGCATCGAAGTCGAAGAGGGACGCCCCGGTCGCGCCGCTCATGTCGGTGACGGCCGCGCTCCACAGGAGCGTGCCATCGCGGCGAAGGACCCACAGCTCGTTGCCGCCCGCGACGACGACCTCCGGGTGGCCGTCCGCGTCGACGTCGCCGAGGGTCGCGACGGGGAAGATGTTCGCCGACGGGTGCGTGATCGGGCCCCACAGCACCGCGCCGTCGGTGTCGTGGCCGGTGATGGTGTTGGAGGCCGTGCGGACGTACTCGCCCTGCGGGTCGTCATCGAGGTTGGCGGGGCTGACCGCGCCGTCCGGTCCGCCGTTGCTCCACTTCAGCGTGCCGTCGGGATGGTAGGCGGCGTTGCCGACGACGACCTCCTCCTCGCCGTCGAGGTCGAGGTCCACGACCGCGGGCTGCGCGCCCTCGTCGAACCACGTGCCGAGGTCGATGTGCAGCGGCGATCCACGCCCCTCGCCTCCCACGCCGCGAGTCTCCAGGTCCGCGCCGAGGATCACCCGGTCGACGACGATCTCGGGGACGCCGTCGTGGTCCATGTCCGAGACGGTGACACCGGAGGCGTAGTCGAACTCCCGGTCGACGAAGTGCGCCGAGTCGTCGACGACGATGCCGCGCGAGTCGATTCGGAGGACCG
>JBJONI010000341.1:0-8444 GCA_046051915.1 Pseudomonadota bacterium | reverse complement strand
ATTCGTCTCGACGTTGACCGTGACGCCCGACGGGGAGCCCGCGGCACGCCAGGCCTGATCGCCGTAGTTCCACTCGCCGAACGCGAGATCGACGTTGAAGTCGTTGGCCCCCGAGCCGTTCCCGATCCGCTGCAAACGGACCGCATTGGCCGCCGCAACCGCCGCGTCCTCCGCATCCCCGTAGTTGCCGCCGTCACGGAGCGCGGCCAACGCCGCGACCGCCGCCGCATCGGCTGCGTTTTGCGCCTGAATGCGCGCGACCCGGAGTCGCCCGAGGTCCACGGCGAACGCCATCAGCCCGAGGAGAATCGGGAGCATCAGGGCGAACATCACCATGTAGTTGCCGCGAGACGCGCGCATCGGCCAAAACCTCGTCCCTAGGATACCACCCGGGCACGACGGTGCCGAACCCGCGGCCGCCACCCACCTGCGTAGGAACTGATGCGCTTGGTACGACGTCGATCCTGGGCCGATGGCTGCGTCTGTTGGGGCGTCGCGTGGGGCTTGTGCGCGAGCACGGCCGACGCGCATCCGTTCGGTGACCGCTACGCGGCGCAGCGCCTCGACGTCGCGGTGCAGGCGGATCACCTCGATGTGGTCTGGAAGGCGGACGCCCCACGCGCGCTGCTGCCCCAGACCGCAGAGGGCATCGACGTCCCCCGCATGCACGCCGAATTGCCCGCCGCCTTGGTGGCGACCCTCGACGGGACGACGCTCAACCCGACCGAGGTCGAGGTCGTGGAGTTGCCGGAGCTGACCACCGAGCACGGTGTCGGCGTCGAGGTTCGCCTCCGCTACGAGGCCGACCTCCGGGGGGCCCACGCGCTCACGGTGAGCAACGGCAACCTGCAGGGTACGCCCTCCTTCCACCTCCTCGATGCGACGTTGCCCGCAGGGATCGACGTCGTCTCCTCCTCGCTGTGGGCCGAACCTCAAGGGTTGCGCAAGATCGACCTGTCGGACCGCTGGTCGCGCGCGGAGTCCCGGCGCCGCTTCGCCCTGTCTTGGACGTGGCCGTCGACGCCGTGGGCCCGTCTGTGGGACGCCCTGCATCCCCCGATGCGGCACCTGTCCTCCCTGCATCCGCAGCCCGCCTGGCTGGCGTGGTGGACGGGCCAAGAGACCCCTGCCACGTTCGCGGTGGCCGTGGTCGGTCAGTTCGTCGTCGGCGTGCTGCTCGGGTGGTCGCCAGCGGCGAAGCGCACCGGCGCGTTCGCCGCCGCGTGTGCCCTCGCTGCCATCGTGTGGGGCGCTCCAGGTGTGGGCGGCTCGTTGATCGGCATCGCGCTCGCGGTCGGCGTCGACCCACGTGTCGCCGTGGCCCTCGCCGCAGCTTCGTGGGTGCGCCCTTGGAGCCCCGTGCTCGTCGGTGCCGCCGCCTTCGGCCTCCTCGCGGGACGCGGGGCCGAGCCCGCACCGCGCCGCCGCGTCCTGGCCGGGCTTGCCTTGGCCGCCGCGCTCGCGACCCACGGCCTCGGCGCACCGCCGGCGATCTCCGCAGGGACGCCCGACGCCGCGCCCACGAGCGCGCCGTGACCAAGCTCCGAGCCGCACGCGCCCTCGCGGCAACCCTCGCGTTGTCGGCCCTCGGCTACGCGCTGTACGCCGCGGCAAACGGCTGGGAGGCGACGCTCGTTGGCATCCGAGCGTACGACGCGACGACGCTGCCCGTCGTCCTGCTGTTGACGTTCGTCAACTACGGCCTTCGTGGGCTCAAATGGGTGGGATTCCTGCAACGCCTCGGCGTTCAGCTCCCTTGGCGCGCCCATGCGGCCGTGTTCGTCGCTGGGCTCGGCCTCGTCGTGACCCCCGGCAAAGCGGGCGAGCTGTTCAAGCCCTGGTGGGTCGCGGAGCGGACGGGCGCGCCCATGTCGCGGGTGGTGCCCGCCCTCGTGGCGGAGCGGGTGACGGACGGGATCGCCGTCGCGCTGCTGGCGGCGCTCGGGGTCGCACGGTTCGCACCAGAGCATCGCGGCGCCATCGCGTGGCTGCTGGTCCTGTTCGCCGCCGCTTGGGTCGCGTTGGCGTCGCAGCGCTGGGGCGCCGCCTTCCTGCGAACGGTCGGAGCGACGCCGTGGTTGCGATGGGCGCACGGGCCGCTCAGCGAAGCTTGGACCGCGCTGCGCGCCGTGCTCACGTCACCGACCTCGATCGCGACAAGCGTCGTCCTGAGCCTCGTCGCCTGGGGCGCCGAGTGCGTTGGGTTCCTGCTGGTGCTGCGCGGCGCAGGTGCTGACGCGTCGCTGGCCGGCGCCACGTTCCTCTACGCGTTCGCGACCCTGTTCGGTGCACCGGCGCCCGGGGGTCTCGGTCTCGCGGACGCAACGCTCGTCGAAGGCGCGTCCTCGTGGCTCGGCGTCGCTGGGCCTCAGGCGATCGCCGCAGCGCTCGTCGCCCGGCTCGCAACCCTGTGGATCGGCGTCGCGATCGGTGCCGTCGCGCTCCTGTTCCTCGAACGCCTCGCAGGCCCCAAGGAGTCATGATGCTGCTCGCCGCCGCCGTCCAACTCTCGAGCACCGCCGACATCGCACACAACGTCGCGCAAGCAGACCGCTGGGTGCGAGAGGCCGCCCGCCGCGGGGCGTCCCTGATCGTCACGCCTGAGAACACGAACTTCCTCGGTCCCCACCGCGCCAAGGTCGCGGCGGCGGAGGACCTCGACGGCTTGACCTGCAGCCGCTTCGCCGAGTTGGCGGCCGAGCTCCGCGTCACGTTGGTGCTCGGGAGTTTCAACGAGCGATCCGACGACCCGCAACGCTGCTACAACACCTCCGTCGTCTTCGGTCCCAACGGCGACCGGCTCGCGACCTACCGGAAGATCCACCTGTTTGACGTCGACGTGGACGCCGCGCTTCGGTTCCGGGAATCGGACACCGTGGTCCCGGGGAACGACCCGGTCGTCGTCGACACCCCCGCCGGCCGGTTGGGACTCTCGATCTGTTACGACCTTCGTTTCGGGGAACTGTACCGAGCGCTCGTCGACCAAGGCGCGGACATCTTGCTCGTCCCCTCGGCGTTCACCCTCACGACCGGACGCGACCACTGGCACCCGCTGCTCGCCGCCCGCGCCATCGAAAACCAAGCCTACGTCATCGCGGCCAACCAAGTGGGCGCCCACGACGACGAAGGGCTTCGCGCCTCCTACGGACATTCCTGCGTGCTCGACGCATGGGGGCACCGCATCGCGCTGCAGCCGGACGCACCGGGGATCGCGCTCGCACCGATCGATCCTGCGTCGATCGCCGATGTCCGGCGCCGCATCCCCGTCGCCGCCCATCGCCGGTTGGGGCGTCCGTGCTGACGCTCAAGGAGAAGGCGCTTCGGATCGACGCCCAACTCGAGGCGCTTTACCCCGATCCTCCCGTCCCGCTTGACCACCGCAACGCGTTCGAGCTCCTGGTCGCTGTGTTGTTGTCGGCCCAAACGACGGACAAAATGGTCAACACCGTGACACCTGCGCTGTTCGCGGCCGCGCCCGATCCCGCAGCGCTCGCCGCCCTCGGGCCCGACGGGATCGGCGTCCACATCCGCCGCCTTGGGCTGTGGCAAGCGAAAGCGCGCCACCTCGCGGGTCTGGCGGAACGGCTGCTCTCCGACCACGGCGGTCAGGTGCCCGCGTCGTTCGACGCGCTCGAAGCCCTCCCCGGAGTGGGCCACAAGACGGCGAGTGTCGTGATGGCGCAAGCCTTCGGCGTGCCGGCTTTCCCGGTCGACACCCACATCTTCCGGCTGGCGCGGCGGTGGGGACTCAGCAAGGGCACATCGGTGACCACCGTAGAGGCCGACCTGAAACGACGCTTCCCGAGGGCACGGTGGAACGCGTTGCACCTGCAGATCATCTTCTTTGGGCGCGAGCATTGCCCCGCGAGGGCACACGACTTCGACCGCTGCCCGATCTGCGCCTGGGCGAGCACGCCGGCGACGCGGGCTGCCGACGGGCGTCGACCGTAAACCCCCGTCGGGGGCTCCCGATCACAGCGCCCGGCTGCCCCAACAGCGCAAGCCGCCCGCGACATCGATCCCGCACGAGACGCCGTTGCCGGCCTCGACGGTGGCAAACGAGACCCCCGCTGGCGGGTGGAGCTGACGGCTCGCGTCGGCTCCCCAGCACACGACGCTCCCATCCGTCTTCAGCCCGCAGGAGTGATCGAAGCCGGTCGAGATGTCTTGGTAGGTGCCAGCCGGAACGGCGCTCTTTCCGCCCGCCGACGTGCCGTTGCCCCAGCAGATCCCCTCGCCGGTGCCCGTCACGCCGCAGGTGTTGTCGTAGCCCGCGTCCACGCGTTCGAACGCCTTGCCGGTCGGTGCCGTGCGCTGGCCGAAGTTGTTCGCCCCCCAGCAGAACACCGAGCCGTCCGTCTTCACAGCGCAGCCGTGGAAGTCCCCAAGCGCAATGTCGACGTGCGTGCCGGCCACGGGCGCGAACGTGCTGAACGACTTGCCCCAGCACTCCACCGGACCCGGCGTGGTGCGTCCGCAAGTCTGGTACCGACCGGCGGCGACCTCGACGTAGGTTTGGCCCGCGGAGGTCTTCGGGGTGAGTTCGCCCTGGGTGTTGCCGCCCCAGCAGGTGACGCCTCCCGCGGCATCGGTCGCACAGGTGTGCGTGTAGCCAGCCGTGATCGACGTAAACGCCCCGGCGGGCGGCGTCGATTGCTGGAAGTTGTTCAGGCCGACGCAGCTCGCCTCACCCGCGGCATCCAGCCAACAGACATGGGGATCCGATCCCACAGAGACGGCTTGGACCCCCGCGCGCCGCGGGACCGTGGCTGCGTAGTCGCTGTTGTCGCCCCAGCAGCTCAACACGTCGCCGCGCGTCCCACAGCCATGGTCGCGCCCGATCGCGAGGGCGTCCCAGCCCTGGCCTGACGGCGCAGCAGCCCCGGTTCCCCAGCAGCTCACCGCGCCCGCGGCATCGATCGCACAGGTCTGGTCTTGACCCGCGAACACAGCGGTCGCCTCCGTGTTGGGCGCCGCCAACTGTCCCTTGCTGCTGTCACCCCAGCAGACGATGTCACGGTCGACCTCGACGGCACACGCATGCGCACGGCCCGCTGCCACGCTGATGTACTGCCCTGTCGCCGGAGCCGCGGTGGCGGCCGTGCCCGTCCCCCAGCACGTCAGGGCCGCGTCGGCAGCAGACAGCGAGCAAGCGAACGTCCCACCCACGGCGATCTTGTCCGCAGCGGCCAGCGTGGCCGGCGGGGTCAAGCCCGTCCCCCAACACGCGACCGTCCGGTCTTCGAGCAGGCCGCAGGTCCCACCGCCACCGGCAGCCAATCGGAGGAATGGACCTGCTGGCGGCGTGGTCTGACCACCCGTCGCGTCGCCCCAGCAGGCCGCCGACCCGTCGGCGTTCAACGCGCACCCGTGATCGTCGCCGAGGGCGATCCCACGCAGATCCCCGGCGGGAATCTCGGCGCGCGCCGTCAGGTTGTTGCCCCAGCAGCGACCCTCGCCGTCACCATAGACCGCGCAGGAGACGTCGACCCCCGCCGCGACGCCGTAGAAGTCCGGTGCCACCACCCCAGGAACGTCCGTGTCGCCCGTGCCCGTCTCCGTGTCGACGATGACATCGGTGTCGATCGCAGGCGCCGTCGGCGTGTTCGGAAGGGTCGCGCCCGGGTCGGAGGGTTGGTTCGGGGCGTCCGGCGGCGGCGTCAACCTCGCCGTCGGATCGCATGCGATCAGCGCCAACGCCATCCACAACGAGCCGCGCATGGAGCCTCCCTCCGCCGAGCCTAGCGCATCCCGCGCGGGGCGTCTGTCAAACCGCGGCGAGCGGGCCTGCCCGCGAGGCAGGGCGCCGCTCCACCCTGCAACCCCTGCGTCAGAGGATGCGGATCTTGGCCTCGACCGGGGACCCGGCCACGCCGTCCTTCGTCGCGATCGCGATCAGCTTCCAAATCTCGCCGCTCTTGGCGACCCCGGAGGGGAGCGTCGGCGACGTGTAGGGGTTCGCAGCGCCCTCCGCGGGCGGGGCGTCGATGTTGATCCACTGCACCTCGTAGGTGCACGGGTCGGCCGCGTTCGGGTCCTCCGCCGGAGGGGTGGGCGCGGGCTGACCCGACGCCGCGGCGGCCTTGGCGGCGGCCTCCGCCGCGCGTGCCTTCTCCTTCTCTTCGTCCGGGTCGCTGCACGACAGCTTGCTTTGAACCGCGCCACCGGCGGTCAACTGGGTGACCTCTTGACCCGCGCTGTTCACGAAGCGAATGCGTGCACGCGCCGGAGAATCGGCGATCACGACCTCCTTCTCGGCGGCGTTCTTGCCAATCTCGGCGCAATCCCGCCACGGCATCGAGCAGAGGCTGCTCCCCATCGAGCCGTCATCCGGCGTGACCTGGACCTTCCACGTGTCGCCCTTGGTGAGCAACTTGTCGGCCACCGACGCGCGGTCCAAACCGTCCTGCAACTGCCCGTTCTTGAACCACTTGTAGTAGTAGCGAACGCCTTCCTTCCCGCCTTCTTCGCCCTCGGCCGGCGGAGCGGCGCCATCCGGGTCGACCGAAGGGCTGACGATCTTGACCTCGAGCTTGGTGTTCGTGAACGCCGGATCTTCCTTGAAGGCGATCTCGGGCGCGAGCGGCGCCGCGTTGCTGGTCACGAAGATCGAGAGGGCCGCCACGGACCCCCAGAAGACGGCGAGGTAGCCCGCGACCACCTGGGTCCCGACAACGTTCTTGGCCACGAATCCTCCACGAAGCGCGCGCGGCGCGCGGTCGGCGAAACCTACCACAGATGCGGGGCACGAGGAAGTCCCCGACACGCCGTTGACAACCGGGCGATGCAGGCGGTCACCCGCCGAGCACGTCGAGCCGCGGCGTCCAGGAGCCTTGAAACGCGGTCTTGCCCTGACGGCGATGGTACTCCGCGCGCTCGCGTTCGACGGCGCGGGCGGCCGTGCACGTCCAGCGCCACATCGCATCGACGCTCATCAACGGAGCACGCCCGCCGTCGGCGTGGCGTCCGAGGTCGTGGAGCAGCCTCGGCATCACCAACGCGGTCGCGAGGGCGTCGCCGGCCGCGTCGTGGGCGTCGACGGGGATGCCGTACCTTCCTGCGACGTCCACCAGCTTCTTGCCGGCCTTGTACTTCTGCACGACCTGCGCCCAGACGAGCGGGTCGAGCGTTCCAAACGGCAGGGCCTCCGGAGCGTAACCCGCGTCGCGGACACCACGCGCCAGGATCGTCCAGTCATACGGAAGGTTATAGGCTGCAAGCACACGTCCTTGCAGCGCAGCCAACAGGCCCGGCAGCACCTCTGGCCACGTCGGCGCGTCCGCGACATCGGCGTCGAAGATGTGGTGCACGGCGGACGCGCCAGCAGGGATCGGCACGCCCGGCTGGACCAGGGTTCGGTAGACGACCGACGGTTCGTCGTCCCCCAGGGCGCAGTGGACCACCGCGATCTGAACGGGGATGGCCGTCTCTGGGTCGGGGCCCGTGGTCTCGAAGTCGAGCACGGCGACCGGCGCCCCGCGAAGGGCGCGCTCCGAGGTCGGCGGCAACACCAACATTCCTTCCTCCCTCGGCGATGCCGCCCCTGAACGCCACCGTTATCCGGTCCACGTCGGGGGTGACGCATGGGAACGGCGAAGGAACAACGCGCGGCAGCGACCCGTGAACGTCGCCGCAAGGAGCAGCGCGTACGCGCCGAGGCGCGGTCGAGCGAACAACGCACCGCCCGCGCGGCCGCCTCGGAGGCGGCCGATCCGAACCCCCTTCGCGTCCCGTGGCCGATCGCCGCCCGGTGGTCCCCTCTCGAGGCGTGGCTGAGCGAGGACGCAGACGGCGCGAGCCATCACCATCTCGGCCTCGTGCGTGGTGAGGGGGAAGCACGCGCCGCCGTCTTCTGGCGCGCGGATGCGCACACCGGCGCGATCGACGAGGTCGTGCGCCTCTCCGGGGTCTCAGAGGACCGCGTCAACGCGGAGATCGTTCGACGGGCCCAAACCCGTCCGCTGCTGAGCGCCGAGCCTGAGGACGCGGCCGCGGCGTGGATCGACGCGACCCTGCTGCGAGCGCCTGCGCCGCGTTCCGCCGACGTGGGAGCCGTCGAAGCGTTCCTCGGCGGTCTCGACGCCGACGCCGCGATCACCCGACTCCGGTGGGGGCAGGCCGGACAGACCGTTGCTAAGCCCGCGCCAGGCCGGAGCTGGTGGCAGCGACTCCTCGGCGGCTGAGACCCTCGGTCGCAGCGTCGGCGTCGGCCGCGATCGCGCCGTCGAGCCACCCCAGCGCGACCTCGCCCACGACCACCAAGTCGTCCTCCGCACGGGATGCGAACCACTGGCGCAAGGTGGCTTGCACGACGCCCATCACGGCGCCCGCGCGCACACCCGCTCGGAACGGCGCGTCGCCGCTCGCTTCAAACACGCGCTGAATGGCGCGCTCCCAGTCGAGATCATGGCGTAGGTCCCACGCCATCAACGCATCGCTCGCCT
>JBJONI010000340.1:0-3306 GCA_046051915.1 Pseudomonadota bacterium | reverse complement strand
GCTTGGAGAGGTAGCGACGCACCTCCGCGTCGTTGCACCGGCACGCCCTCGCCGTGCCTCGCAGGCCGCACGGGCACGGGTTCGACGCGAGCACGAGCGTCAACGCGGCAGGATGCTGGACGCTGCCCTCCGCCCGGCTGAGGGTGACCCAACGGTCCTCCAGCGGCGCGCGAAGGCCTTCGAGCACGGCGCGACCGAACTCGGGCGCCTCGTCGAGGAACAGCACGCCGTGATGCGCGAGGCTCGCTTCTCCGGGGCGTAGGGACCGATCGCCGAACATCCCGGCCGGGGACACGCTGTGGTGCGGGGCGCGGAACGGACGCTCACAAGGCAGGTCGCCATCCTCAGCGAACAAGCGGGCCGCGGCGTGGACGCGCGCGACGTCCAGCGCCTCTTCGAAGCGCATCGCGGGCAGGATGCCCGGAAGGCGACGCGCGAGCATCGACTTTCCGCAGCCCGGCGGACCCGACATCCACACATGGTGCGCACCGGCGGCCGCGATCTCGAGCGCCCGTCGTGCGCGCGGCTGTCCGCGGACCTCAAGGAGGTCGAGCGACGGCGCGCGGCGACCTTCGGCGACCCCCTGCGGTGCGGCCAGCGGGCGTTCCCCTCGCACGTGCGCGACCACGTCGAGCAGGCTGTCGGCCGCGAACACCTCCACCCCAGGGACGCGAGACGCGGCGGCGGCGCTCTCGCGGGGAAGCACCAACGCGCGGCCCACGTCCCGCGCGAGCAGGGCCGCGGCGAGGCCGCCGCGCACGGGTCGAAGTTCACCGCCGAGGGCGAGCTCGCCGACGAACACGTACCGATCGAGGTGTCCCGAGGGCAGCTGCCCGTCACCCGCCAGGATCCCCATCGCGATCGCCAAATCGAACGCCGCACCGTCTTTGCGCTGGTCGGCGGGCGCGAGGTTGATCACGATCCGCTTTCTCGGAAACTGCAGCTCGCTCGCGACGATCGCCGATCGCACCCGCTCGGCGGCTTCGCGGACCGCGGCGGCGGCGAGTCCGACGATGCTCACCGAAGGGAGCCGCGTGAGCAGGTCGACTTCGACTTCGATCGGCTGCGCGTCGATGCCGACGAGCGTTGCCCCCCATGCGCGCACCGCCATGGCCACCTCCCACGCGGCGCCCCCTGCAGGCCACCGGCCACAGCAACGGCGCAAACGCCGTGCGCGGCGTCGGCGGTTCGACGGAAGCCACGCCGACGTTCCTGCGCGCGTCGACGCTGGTCGAGGCCGCGCACCGTGCCTAGGTTCCCACGTCCGCCCGTCCGTTCGTGCTGGCCGTGGCGAGACCGGAGTCTCCATGTGGTGGTTCATCCTCGTCGGCTGCATGGGCACGCCGACGAAGCCCGAAGCCCCGCCGCCGACGGCAAGCCCAGCGACCGACGCTTCGCGCACGACGCTGCCTGCCCTCACAACGCCCGCTGTGACCACGTCGCCCGTTCCAGCGCCCGCCGCGTCGGCGCGGCTTCAGGACGAGCAGAACAGCATCGACGTGTTCAAGGCCGCCGCGCCCGCGACGGTGTTCGTCACCCAGAACCAGCTCACGTTCGACCGGTACCGGATGCGCGCGCTGGAGGTCCCGGCAGGCACCGGCTCCGGGTTCCTCTGGGACAACGCCGGCCACGTCGTGACCAACTACCACGTCGTCGATGGCGCCCGGTCGCTCACCGTCACCCTGTTCGACGGCACCGAGCTCGCGGCGACGCTCGTCGGCGGCGACCCCCGAAAGGACGTCGCCGTGCTGCAGCTCACCAACCCGCCGAGCAACGTGGTCGCGATCGCGCGCCACCCGGGGGCCGAGCCGCTGGAGGTCGGCCAAAAGACAGTGGCGATCGGCAACCCCTTCGGCCTCGATCACACGCTGACCGTCGGGGTGATCTCGGCGCTGGGCCGGGAGGTCGTGGGCTACGGCAACCTCACAATCCCGGGAATGATCCAGACGGACGCGAGCATCAACCCCGGAAACTCCGGAGGCCCCTTGCTCGACGCGCAAGGCCGCCTGATCGGGATGAACACGATGATCTTCAGCCAGTCGGGCAGCTCGGCCGGCATTGGCTTCGCGGTCCCATCGACGACGATCGAACGCACCGTCGACCAGATCCTCACGCTCGGCCGGGTCCGGCAGATCGGGCTGGGCGTCAGCCTCGTCGACCCCAACCTGACGCGCCGCCAGGGCATCGAAGGCTTGGCCGTCCTCGAGGTCGCCCCCGACGCGCCGGCGGCCCCCGCCGGACTGCAAGGGCTGACCCAGGTCCGACGCGGCGCGCGTCTCGGCGACGTCATCGTGGCGATCGACGGCAAAGCCGTCAAAACCTACGATGACCTCTACCAGTCCCTCGACCCCCACGAGCCGGGCGATGTCGTTCAGGTGGGCCTCAAGCGCGCCGACGGCAGCGAGGTCACCGTCCCCGTCGAGGTCATCGACCTCTCGGGGCGATGACCGCCGTCACACGCTCGCGACGAGGTCGTAGTCGGCGACTGCGGTGACCGTCGCGCGGACGAACGTACCCGGCTCGAGCTGGGCATCGGCCGAATCCGCGCTGAGGAGCACCACACCGTCGATCTCCGGGGCCTGGCCGTAGTAGCGCCCCTCCATCACCCAACCGTGCTCCGCACTCGGCCCATCGACCAGCACATCGAACGTCTGGCCCACCAACCGCGCGATCCGGTCCCGGTGGATCTCCTGTTGCGTCGCCAGCAGCAGGTCACGCCGTTGCTCGCGCACCTTGCGAGGCACTTGATCCTTGCGGTCGCCCGCTGGCGTCCCCGCCTCTTGGCTGTACGCGAACACGCCCAGGCGGTCGAACTGGACCTCGCGGATCCAATCGTGAAGCTCGTCGAACTCGGCGTCCGTCTCGCCCGGGAAGCCCGTGATCAGCGTGGTACGAAGCACCATGCCGTCGATTTCACGCAGGCGGCCGAGCAGGCGCCGCTGCGCATCCCGCGCGACGGAACGCCGCATGTCGGTGAGCACGCGGTCGGCGATGTGCTGCAGCGGCATGTCGATGTAGCGGACGATCTTGCTGCTCGATGCGATCAACGCCAACAGTTCGTCGGTGAAGTTCCACGGGTACGCGTACATCAGCCGGATCCACGCCACCCCTTCGACCTGCTCAAGCGCCTGAAGGAGGAGCACCAAGCTCCGTTTGTCACCGAGGTCCGTGCCGTAGCTCGTGAGGTCCTGCGCCACGAGGATGATCTCGCGGATGCCGGCCGCGGCGAGGCGCTTGGCCTCCTCGACGACGACGGGGATCGGTCGACTCCGCTGTTTGCCGCGGATCTGCGGGATGATGCAGAAG
>JBJONI010000339.1:0-10427 GCA_046051915.1 Pseudomonadota bacterium | reverse complement strand
CAGCGGGCTGATCCAATGCTCTTGGCGCGCGATGAGGGGCCGAGGCAGGTACTGGGCAACGTTCTCGAACGCGGGAACCCCGTCGATCGACACGGTGTCGTAGGTGAATTCCTCACCTTCCACAAACTCTTCCAGGCTCGCCTCGCGCACGTGACGCGTGAGCTTCAGCACGCGCTCCAGATCTTCGGGCCCATCGATCCGCCACGTGTCCGCACTGCCGGCACCCGCGATGGGCTTGAAGATCACCGGGTAGCCGATCTCGGCGATCGCTTGGCGCACCTCGGACTCCCCCCGAACACGCCGGCTATGCGGCACCCGGAGCCCGGCCGCGCGAAGCCGCTCCTTCATCAGCTGCTTGTCGCGAAAGCCCAGCACCGTGTCATAGGACATACCGGCCACGCCGAGCCGTTCGCGGAGCCGTGCCGCGAGCAACACGAGGGGCTCCCACAGGGCCTCCACCCGGTCCGGCCGACGCCCTCCGAGCCAAGCCTCCACGCGCGCCGTAACGTCGGCCTCGTCCATGATCCGCGGCACTTGAAGGTACCCCGCGAGGTGGCGCTGTACGTCCTCAGGCAGCGCCCCCTTGGGGGAATCCCCGACGCCCCAAACGCGGGCACCCACCTCGGCGAATCCACGAGTGAACCGACGCATCTCTGACGGGTATGCGGGTGCGAGGAACAGGACGTCCATGAGGTCTCCGAGGGCTGCGAGGCGATTTCGGATCGATTGCCCCGGCGGGGCCGACGGCGCCACGGTGCGCCCGCATCCGTGCTAGCATCCTGCGCCATGGAGTCGCTCGTCATGCTGAACCGATGGACGTTCGCCGCCGCGCTCGCCGCGACGGTGCTGGGACCGCAGCGCGAGGCCCGTGCGGCCTCCCCAGAGGGCCGAATCCCCGAAATGATCCCCGTGGAAGCCCTCGACCTCATCGGGAAGCCCGCCCCGGGATTCGAGGCGCCGCTGCTCAACGGCGGTGGTTTCCGTCTGCAAGAGCACCGGGGAAGCATCGTCATCCTCTCGTTCTGGGCGAGTTGGTGTGGCCCCTGCCGCGAGGAGTTGCCCGCCCTCGCCGCGCTCCAGAAGTCCCGGCCCGACCTGAAGATCTTTGCCGTGAACGTCGATCGCGAAAAGAGCAAGGCACAGGCGTTCCTGGCACAGGTTCCCTTCGACCTGCCGATCGTGTGGGACAACGAGGCGACGGCGTTGGGGCAGTACGAAGTGTTGAGCATGCCGACGATGTTCCTGATCGACCGCAATCAGACCCTCGTGTGGCGCAAAACAGGCTTTGGTCGTGACAAGGGCTTGTCGGAACTCGAAGCGCAACTGCAGGGGGTGCGCTGATGGCCAAGAAGGGCAAGACCAAGGGAGGCCCCCAGGGTCCGACTTCGACCGCGTCGGCGCCGGCGTCCCCACCGGCACCGTCGTCGGAGACGGCCGTGCCCACGACCGCGGCCGGACCGGCGTCCAGCGACCGCCCTTGGGCACTGCGACTCAACGCGACGCTCATGCTCCTCGCTGCAGGCATCAGCGTCTACATGACGCGGCACCACGAAACGCAACTGTACGGCGGCCCCGACTACCAGTCCGAGACGTTGGTCGGATGCGCGGAGGCTGCCGGCGTCAGCTGTGACGTCGTGAACACGTCTGCGTGGTCTGAGCTCCTCGGTGTTCCGCTGTTCACGTGGGGCTTGGGCTTCTACGTGGCCGCCGCGGCGATGTCGTGGCTCGCGGCCGAACGGCATCGCGCCTTGCGCCCGATCCTCGTCGGCCTCGGACTCGCCGCCGTCGCCTACAGCGGTTTCCTCTACAAGATCAGCATCGACGAGTTGAAGCACGTGTGCCTCTGGTGCATGCGGCTGTACGGACTGAACGGCGCCCTGTTCGCGCTGTCGGTCCTCGCCGGCGTTGACCGCACGCGAAGGCCGGACGCCGCGGCTTGGCGGATCGCCGGGATGACACTCGGAACGTCGATGATCGTCGCCGTCGGCGGCCAGCAGGCCTACCGTGCGACCCTGCTTGGCGGCGCGGGGTCGGAGGGCCTCGTCGCCGCGGGGGACCTCCCCGAGATCAGCCTCGCCCGCGATCCCAAGGGCGATGCTCCGGCCGTAACCCTGTCGGTCGCGACGGAGGACGGCCGACAGGCCACGTTCTCCACCCAGGCCGACGACGCCTGGAAGGGGAACCCGAAGGCCAGCGTCACCGTCGTGGAGTTCGCGGATTTCGAGTGCGGCTATTGCAAACGGACGAGCTTCGAACTTCGCCGGCTCTACGACGCCTACAAGGACGACGTCACGTTCGTGTTCAAACACTTCCCGATGGACCCCGCATGCAACCCGGGCGTCGCCAACCGCAAGCACGGCGCGGCATGCGAAGCCGCAGGCGCGTCGGTCTGCGCCAAGCAACAGGGTCGCTTCTGGGCGATGCACGACCTCTTGTTCAAGAACAACCACGCGTTGAAGCCTGAATCCTTGATCGCCTATGCCAAGCTCGCCGGCGTCGAGGAGGAGAAGTTCCTCGCTTGCATGCGCGACAAGGCTTGGCTCCCCGAGGTCCAAGCGGACGGCGAGACGGGGAAATCACTCGACATTCATGGAACACCCAGGATTTTCATCAACGGCACGCTCTATCGCGCTGGCACCTCGGCCGAACAGCTCGCGGCCGCGCTTGAAAGTGCCCTCGGTCGGACCGGCGCCGAAGCTGCGGAGAACGCGGCGAAGCTGCGCAACGACGGCAGTGCCGCGGCGGCCTCTGCGCTGCCCACGACGCTGCCCGAGATGCAACGGGTCGTGGGGCCCGCGGGCAAGGCCTTCTGGATCGACACGTTCGAGGCAGGCCTGAGCAACGCAAAGGCCACCTCGGGCGTGCACGAGATCCCCGGCTTTCGGATGAGTTGGCACGCCGCCGACGCCGCGTGCAAGGCCGCCGGGAAGCGCATGTGCACCGAGGCCGAATGGGTCAGCGCCTGCCAAAATGCACCGGCCGTCGACGACGATGGTGACAGGGCCTACGCCGACGATCGCATCGAGGGGACCGCGTACCCCTACGGTGACTTCCACGAACCCGGTCGGTGCTGGGAGGCACACGAAAACCCCCTCGCCGGCACGGTCCCGACGGGCCAGGCTCCCGCGTGGCGCCCTTCGTACACAGGCCAGAATCCGGCCTGCGTCTCCCAAGCGGGCGTCTACGACCTGACCGGCAACGTCGAGGAGTGGGTCGGCGCCAGCGCCACCGAGGCGGTACTCCTCGGCGGCGCGTTCGACACCCCGGACGATAAAGCAAGGTGCTACCGTCGTAACGACACGTTCGGGAGTGGGTACGCCAACCTGCGGACGGGCTTTCGATGCTGCAAGGACGCCGCTCCCTGATGCGTTTCCATCGCACGACGGCCATCCGTTACCGGCCCGACGAGGTCGTGACGGTCGCGCCCGACGAAGCGCCGCCCCTGGAGGCCGGCCTCACCCCGTCCGAGAAGCAACGTTTGCTCGACGCCGCGGCCGGCCTGTACGCGACGGGCGTCTACCCCGGTGTCTCGCTGTGCGTGCTACGGCGTGGGGAGGTCGTGATCGACCGCGCGTGGGGCCACGTCCGGGGTAACGGGCCCGACGACCGCCCCGAGACGCCGAAAGCTGCGCTGACCCCTGCATCGCCGATCTGTATCTTCTCAGCGTCGAAAGCCATCACCGGCATGCTCGTTCACCATTTCGACGATCGCGGCTTGCTCCATGTCGACGACCGGGTCGTCGATCACATCCCCGCCTTCGGACGCCACGGCAAGGATCGGGTGACCCTGCGCCACCTCCTCACCCACCGCGCTGGCTTGCCCAGTGTTCAGGCCCAGTTCGGCCTGGAGATCCTCCACGACGAGGCGGCCGTCCTCGAGGTGATCTGCGATCAGAAGCTGTCGACGGCCCCTGGACGCCGACTCGCGTACCATGCCATCACCGGCGGTTTCGTCCTCGGGGAGATCCTTCGACGCGTCACCGGCAAGACGATGCCGGAGTTGTTGGAGGAGGTGATTCGCCGCCCCCTCGGGCTCCAAGCCATGCGCTTTGGCTGGTACGCCGACCGTTTGCACGAAGTCGCCGAGAACGCGTTCACAGGCTACCCCGTACCGGCACCGGTACAATGGGCGGCCAAGCGATCTTTTGGGGCGCGCTTCGAGGATGCGGCCACGATCGCCAACACGCCGGAGTGGCTGACCAGCGTCGTGCCCAGTGGCAACATCGTCAGCACCGCCCGCGACACCGCGCGCTTCTTCGAAATGCTGCGGTTGGAGGGGGAACTCGATGGCGTCCGCGTGTTCCAGCCGCGAACCGTGCGTCGCGCGTTGATTGAGAGCGCGTACCTCGAGCTCGACCTCGCGATCGGCGTGCCGATCCGGCAGGGCTCTGGCATGATGCTGGGTCAGTGGCCCTTCGGGATCTTCGGCCCCGACTCTCCCAAAGCCTTCGGACACCTCGGCTTCACCAACATCCTCGCATGGGCTGACCCCGAACGCGCGTTGTCGGTCGCGCTCCTGACAACGGGGAAACCTCTGTTTTCGAATCACATCCTCGCACTGGCGCGGTTCCTTTACGAGATGTCGCGTACCTGCCGGAAGGTCGGATGACGGCCCGCATCCTGCTTGCAGACGACGACCCTCACCTGCGCGAGGTCGTCAGGTACGCGCTCGCGCGCGAAGGATGGGACGTCGAAGAAGCCGCCAACGGCGCGGTCGCGGTCCAGCGTGTGCTCGCCGCCCCCCCGGATCTCGTCGTCCTCGACGTCCTGATGCCTGAACTCGACGGTCTGGAGGCCTGTCGGCGCATCCGAGCGGCCAGCGCGGTCCCGATCCTGTTCCTGTCCAGTCGGGGCGAGGAGCTGGACCGGGTGCTCGGCCTGGAACTCGGGGGCGACGACTACCTCACCAAGCCGTTTTCCCCCCGCGAGCTCGTCAGCCGCATTCGCGCGATCTTCCGCCGCGTCCGCCCCGCGGCCCCCGAGCGGCCCGCCGAAGGCTCGGTACGGACCGACGCCGCAACCTTCCGCGCGTACGTCGGCGAGACCGTCCTCGATCTGACCGCGACGGAGTTTCGTCTGCTGCACGCGCTCGTCGGCGCGCCTGGGCGCGTGTTCTCCCGCGACGACCTCGTGGTCCACGCCTACCCCGACGAGCGGTTCGTCGCCGACCGCACCGTGGACAGCCACATGCGCAGGATCCGCGCCAAACTTCGCGTGGCGGGAGCAGGTGAACCCATTGAGACGGTCCACGGCGTCGGGTTCCGTCTGGTTCGTCCATGACCCGGCGCGCGCTCGGTCTACGGGCGTGGTTGTTCGGCAGCCACCTCGCGGTGCTCGCGTTGCCCTTGTTGATGGTGTTCGTGACGGGCGGCCTCGCGCGCGACCTCCTCGCGCAGACCGAGGCGGACCTCAGGAACCAAGCCACGATCATCGGTCTTTGGACACAAGCCGCCCTCCAGGCCGAACGTGCGGCACACCCCGACGCACGGATCGACGACGTCGACCTGTCCCAAGGCCTCCGCGCCCTCCGCGACACGACGCTCGCCAGCGTCCGGTTGGTCAACATCGACGGTGTCGTCGTGGCGTCGAGTGGTGGGGAGATCGGGGAGTCTTTGGCGGGACGACCCGAAATCGCGGAGGCGCTCGCCGGTGCGGCCGGCCTCGAAGTCCGACCACGGGAGCCGGTCGACCGCACCGTGAGCTACGGCAGCGTCAGCCGCGCAGCCGACGTGCGCTTGTTCTACGCCCTCCCGGTGACCCTCGAGGGCCGCACCGTCGGCGCTGTCGTCCTCTCGCGAACCCCTCGCGCACAAATCGAGGCGCTGGCCGAGATGTTCCCTTGGTGGGGAGCGCTCCTCCCGGTCGCGGTGACGGCCTGGCTCGCGTGGGCCATCGGTGGGATCGCGACGCGGTCGCTCGGTCGCCTGCAACGGGCAGCGCGACGGCTCGCCGACGGCGCTTTTGACGCCGTCGAGTCCGCGCTGCCGAGCGCCGACAGCCGCATCGCTGAAGTCCGGGGGCTCACCAGCGCATTCCTCGACACGGCCGCGCGGCTCCGCGACCGGATCGCCTACATCGGGGAGTTCGCTGCCCACGTTAGCCACGAGTTCAAGACGCCGCTGGCGACGCTACGCGGCACCATCGAACTGTGGCGGGACGATGAGGACATGCCACCCGCCCAGCGCCGACGGTTCCTCGACAACGCGGCCGCGGAGGTCGACCGTCTCGACCGGCTCGTCTCCGGCCTGCTCGCCCTCGCGCGGGCGGAGCAGGCAACCCCGCTGACGCCGACCGACCTCGACCCCTGGATCCGTGCCTGGGCCGCCCGTCACGGCGTCGAGGTTCACGGACACCTGCGGGGGACCGTCCCGGTCGACGGGACGTGGCTGACCGCCGCCCTCGACAACCTGCTCGACAACGCACGGCACCACGGCGGGCCCGACCAGTCCATTCACCTGTCGCAGTCCGCCGACCACGTGCGGGTCACGGTCCGAGACAACGGCGCGGGGATCGGGGTCGCCAACCAGCCGAAGGTGTTCGACCGCTTCTTCACCACCGCGCGCGAACGGGGGGGCACAGGACTCGGGCTCGCGCTCGTCCGTGCGGTCGCACTCGCCCACGGTGGACGGGTCGCCCTCGAGAGCGTACCCGGCCGGACCGACCTCACCGTGGAGTTGCCGTGTCCGCCCCGAGACGCATGACCCGACGCCTGCGACCTGATCAGGCCGTCGCCGCCGCCGCGGCCCTGCGCGATGGCGCGATCGTCGCTCTGCCCACCGAGACCGTCTACGGGCTCGCGGCGGACGTCCGACGACCCGATGCCATCGACGACGTGTTCCGCGCGAAGGGGCGGCCCGCGAGCGATCCGCTCATCGTCCACGTCTCGCACGCGCTGCTGGGGGACGACATTCCGGCCGGCCTGATCGCCTCGGGTTGGGCGGCCGACGGGCCATGGCGCGGCGCCGTGGAAGCGCTGGCGACGGCGGCATGGCCAGGCCCGCTGACCGTCGTCCTGCCCCGTGGCCCTCGCGCCTCCGACCGCATCACCGCCTGCGGCCCGTCGGTCGCGATCCGCATCCCGGCCCATCCGTCGACGTTGGAAGTGCTCGCACACCTCGGTGACGCCGTGGTCGCGCCGTCCGCGAACCGTTTTGGACGCATCAGCCCGACGCACGTCGAAGCCGTCTTGGCCGAGCTCGAAGGGGAGATCGATGCCGTCTTGGACGGTGGCCCCTGCGACATCGGCATCGAGTCAACGGTCATCGGCTTGACCGGCGAGCCGACCATCCTACGCCCCGGAGCCTTCGACGAGGCGCAGCTCGCCCAGTGGCTCGGAACCCCGGTGCGGCCCGCACCCCATCGGCCGCGGACCGGAGCGTTGGCGGCACCCGGCCTGCTCGACCGCCACTACGCCCCGCAGACACGCCTCGTCCGGCTCGCCCCCACCGCGACATGGGACGACGACGCCGAGCCACCCGACAGCGCCGCCACCCTGCTTTGCTGGTCCGAGCCCCACCGCCAAGCGCGTCGATGGACCGAGACACTGCCCTGGTCCTGCCTGTGTCCGACGGGGGACGTCGCGGGGGCCGCCCGACTCCTCTACGCGACGCTGCGCGCGCTCGACAACCAAGGACACCAGACGCTGTACGTGGAGGTCCCCCCGCAGGGCCCGGGCTTGCTCTCGGCGCTCGACGATCGGATCCGGCGCGCGTCGAGCTCAACCCCCGTCCTCCGACCCACACGGACAGGGTTGGTCCCCGCCTAGTCACTCAGGCCGTGGTGCCGCAGGCGGTAGAGCAACGAGGTGCGTGGGATCCCGAGCGCGCGCGCGATCTTGGACCGGTTGCCCTGATGCTCGGCCATCAACGCGGCGAGGCGTGACCGCTCGTCGGCGATGGGGCTCCCCCAAGCTGCAGGGGCCGCCTCGACGAAGCTTGGTGTGGGCCGCGCCGCGGGCGGTCGGTCAAAGGTGATCGCGTCGGCCTGAATCCACGGGCCATGCAGGACGACCGCGCGCGTCAGGACGTTCCGCAGCTCACGGACGTTGCCCGGCCAGGACCACGCCGCGAGCTTGGTCAACGCCCCTTGCTCGATCCGCGCCCCGGGATGTAGGCGACGCAGCAGCGTCTCGGCGACCAACGGCACGTCCGCCGGGCGCTCCCGGAGCGAGGGCATCCCGACCTGCAGCACGCTCAGGCGGTAAAACAGATCCTCCCGGAAGCTGCCTTCGCGCATCGCGGCGAACAGGTCGCGGTTCGTCGCGGCGACGATGCGGACGTCGAGGTGCTCGACGTCGGAGCCGCCGACGCGAAGCACTTCGCCAGATTCGAGGACACGCAACAGGCGCGCCTGCGCAGGCAGCGACAACTCGCCCAGCTCATCGAGGAACAACGTGCCGCGGTGCGCTCGATGAAAGGCCCCATCTGCCCGCACCTCGGCCCCTGTGAACGCCCCACGCTCGTGGCCGAACAGCGCGGACTCGATCAGCGTCGCCGGGATCGCAGCCGCATTCAGCGCCACGAAGGGGCGATCATGGCGCGCGGACGCGTCGTGAAGGCCGCGTGCGGCGAGCTCTTTGCCCGTCCCCGTCTCCCCGAGGATCAACACCGGCGCATCGTGCCGAGCCACCCGCTCGAGCAGCCCAAACACACGACGGATCTTCGGGTCTCGCCCCACAAGATCCCCGAATCCTTCGGGCGTCTCCTCCGACAAACGGCGCGTGACCGAGTCCACCACGAAGCGGACGCCACCGCAGCGCGCGACGTCGCCGGGTAGCATCGGGGTGGGTTCGACCACCGGAATCTCGTCGAGCCAGACCGGCAGCGCACCCGGCTCGACGAGAGCGCGCCCACGCACCACGCGAACCCAGCAGGCCGCGAGGGGGAGATCCGGGCGCAGCACGACATCGGCACCGAGGCCCCCGACGCGGACGCGGCTCGCGGTGAGCGACAGGGCGCGCTCGGCGAGCGGCCCATCGAGGACGCGCACGCGCGCGTGGCGCACGACCGCCTGGCCCGAATCCGACTGCACGAGCTCCTCCCAGCCGGCGCCGGCGAGCGCCACCGTGGCGGCCTCGACGTCCGTTCCGAGGACGAGACGCACGACCATTCCCGCGATCTCGAAGCCGTCGCCCACCGCCAACACACCACCCCCAAACGGCACGCCGTCGCGGAGCAATCCGTGACGTGACCGATCGATCACGAGCCACGCATCCCCCTGAGGACGGACCTCCGCGTGGATCCGACTCACGCCATCGCCCGGAAGGGCGACGTCGCACGCGTCTGCGCGGCCGAGCGTGGCCCCAGACGGCGGCAAGCGCACCCGAAACAAGCGCTCCCCACCGCGCTCTACGGAAAGCCACAGCATCGACCCCTCCCGCCATTGCGTCCCATCGTATACCGTTACGGCCATGCCGCTCGGGGTCCGACCTTGGTGTTCCACCCTCCACGAACGCTGGTTCTCGATGGCCGCCTCGGCCGAGGCGGATTCGGAGAGGTGTACCGCGGCCGCCTCCTGCGAGATCGTTTGACCCTCGACGTCGCGGTCAAGGTCTTGCATCCATCGCTCGACCCGCGCGGGCAAGGCCCGGAGCGACTGCGCGATGAGGCGCGCTTCCTCGGGCGACTGCGCCACCGAAACGTCCCCCACGTCCACGACCTCGCTTGGCTCGACGGCCATCTGGCCTTTCTCGTCGAGTACATCGACGGCATCGACCTCAGCGAAGCCAACGCCCGAGGTGATCTCCCGCGACGGGCCGCGCTCGAAGCGCTCGCCGACGTCGCCGACGCCCTCGACGCCGCTTGGAACCACACCGACACCCACGGCACGCCGTTGCGGCTGGTGCACCGGGACCTCAAGCCCAGCAACATCCGCCTCGGACGCGACGGTGCCGCACGCCTACTCGACTTCGGCATCGCGCGCTCCGACGCCTTCGATCGGAGCGCCGCCACCGCGCTCGATGCGATCGTCGGCACGCCGGCTTGGATGGCCCCCGAGCGTTTCGATCGGGATGACGGTGGGCCCGCATCGGACAGCTGGGCGCTCGCTGCCGTCGTCTGGGAGACCCTCGTGGGCCAGCGCCTCTGGCACGGACGGGACGCCCGAGCCCTGCTCGGCCTCGCCGGGTGGCAGGACCGCTACGACGAGGCGGTCGCTTCGCGGTTGGAGGCGCTGCCCGCCGACGTCCCGCCCCTCCTTCGACAGACGCTGGCCGTCGGGTTGCGTTGGGACCCTTCCGAACGTCCAAGCGCCGCCGTGTGGAGCACGTGCCTCCGTGACCTCGCGGCGTCGACGCCAGGTCTCGGCTTGATTGGGTGGTGTCGCGGCCTCCCCGTGGGTGGTCGGGGCGACCCTGCCGGTCGCGCGGGCCATGTCTACGAAGAAGGAGCTCCCGGGGTCTGGCTGCCGAGCGCGAGCACCGCCACCAC
>JBJONI010000338.1:0-5100 GCA_046051915.1 Pseudomonadota bacterium | reverse complement strand
CCCGTCTCGACGCCTGCCTTTCCCTGTCGGCGGCCACCTCGCTCAACCGCGGCGCCTGCCTGGAGGCACGTGCGACGATCGATCTCGAGGCCGACGCGGTGCGGACCGTCCCGACCGTTTGGACGTTCGACAGCCCTGCGCACGGGCTCGCCCACCCGCGTGCTTGGTGGGATCAAGGCGACATTGCGCTGATCCCCGCGGCCGAGGGCGGAGGCCTGCGCTGGACCGTTCGCGTCGACGCCGAGCGCGACGACCGCCTCGCGCTCGCGTTCGACCTCAAGGCTGGCATACCCAGCGCGGTCCGCATCGAGCTGACCAGTGCAGAGGAGCCAGGCGCACTCCGCGCCGTCTTCGAGGACATCGACGGGAGGACGTGGTCGGTCGATGCCCGTGATTGGCAGGCCCCCGCCGACGTCCGCGCGCGTTGGACCCTCGACCTCGAAGCCCTGTTCCCCGATGACGGACGGGCGCCAACGACGCTCGATCGAACCCGTCTGCACCGAATGTACGTCGTGGACCGGACGGCGAGGCTCGGCGTGTATGGCGCGCACGTCTGGACGCTTCACAGCCTCGCCATCGAGGGATGACGCTTCAGGACGAGCGATCGCGCGACGCCAGGCGTACGAAACCTGCATCGTTCAGGGGTCGCCGTGCGCATCTTCCTCCGTGAGCTCGGCGAGAGCCTGACGGCGCCCGCCCGTTCTTGGCGGTACGTCCCTTACGACCAACTCCAAGCCGCTTGGCTCCCCCCTCCGTCGTCGGGCGTCGGGCTTTTGTTCCTCGAGTGCCCCGCCAAGGCGATGCGACGGCCCTACCATCGCCAAAAGCTCGCGATGGTGCTGAGTCACCAGCGTCACTTCGCGCTGGAGGCCGCCGCGGCCGGTTGGTCGGTGCGCTACGAAGTGGTCGCATCCTACGCGGAGGGCGTGCGCGCGCACGCAGACGCCCATGGTCCCGTCGAGGTCGCGGAGCCGGCGGAGTGGGAGCTCCGTGAGGAGCTGCGTCCCCTCGTCGAAGGGGGTGCCCTGCGGGTCGTTCCCCATCCGGGTTGGTTGACGACCGACGACGACTTTGACGGCCTCGGTGGCTGGCCATGGCGGATGGACGCCTTCTACCGGCGCGTTCGGCAGCGTACCGGCATCTTGATGGTTCAGGGGCAGCCCGTCGGCGGCCAGTATAGTTTTGATGCGGACAATCGAAATCCATGGCGCGGAGAGGTCCACCCGCAGCCACCGCCCACGTTCGAGGTCGACGCCGTGACCGCGGAGGTCGTGGAGACCGTGGCCACGAGGTTCCCCCAGCATCCCGGTCGCGTGCGGCCCGAGCGGCTCGGCGCGACGGCATCGGACGTCGAGCGTCTGTGGCAGCACGCCCTACACCAAGCGCTCCCGTGGTTCGGCCCCTACGAGGACGCGTTCAGCACGCGCGAGACCACGTTGTTTCACAGCCGCATCTCGACGGTTCTCAACCTTGGGCGCCTCGAACCCTCCCGCGTGATCGCAGACGTCCTTCGGGCCGACCTCCCGATCGCGAGCCAAGAGGGCTTCGTGCGACAAGTGCTCGGGTGGCGAGAGTTCGTCCGGCACGTCCACCGGCGCACCGACGGGCTGCGAGCGGCCCCGCGGTTGGAGGCGGCGTCTGGTCGAACCGACGGCGGTTGGTCGGTCGCCACCGGCAAGGTGTGGCCTTCGGGACCGTCCGTGCCGTTGGCGCGGCCCGAAGGCCCTCCCGGACCCACGCTTCCCGCGACATTCTGGGGTCACGCCCCCTCCGGCATGCGGTGCCTCGACCACGTCGTCCAAGCCGTATGGGACGAGGGCTACACGCACCACATCGGGCGCTTGATGATCCTCGGCAACCTCGCGACGCTGTTGCGGGTCGACGCCCGCGACCTGACCGACTGGTTCTGGTGCGCGTTCACCGACGCGTTCGACTGGGTCGTCGAACCCAACGTCCTCGGGATGGCGACGTACGCGACGCCGGCGTTCACCACGAAACCGTATGTGGCAGGCAGCGCGTACCTCGATCGCATGGGCGATGCGTGCAAGACGTGCCGCCTGAACCCCAAGACGACCTGCCCGGTCACGGCTTGGTACTGGGCCTACCTCGCCGATCACGCCGAGACCCTCGGAAAGAACCCGCGCATGGCAGCCCAGGTCGCCGCCGCCCTCCGACGTCCAACGCTCGCGGCCGAGCGGGCCGCGTTGGCAGAGGCCCAAGCCGCGCTCGCCGAAGGCCGCCCGGTTCCGCCGATGCAGCGGACGTCTCGATGAAGCCCAGCGACCGCCCCACCAAATGCTGTGTGATCTGCGGACGGCCGTTCACGTGGCGCAAAAAATGGGCCCGCGCGTGGGCCGAGATCACGACGTGCTCGGACCGGTGCCGCGACACCCGGCGCCGCCTCAAGGTGGGTCCGCCGCCCACGTCGGACTGAGCGCGCACGCCCCGCCGACGTCCGCTGTCGTCCACGTCAACAAGCCCCCACGCGCCGCGACAGGGACCGCGACCTCCACGGCGCCACACGCGCCGGTGCCGCGCGCCGTCCACCCCTGCGAGGACCAGGCGACGTCTGCGGCGTCTCGCGGGAACCCCGACAACTGCAGAACATCCCCGCGCACAGCGACGAGCGGCGGGGAGGGCCAAGGCGGCAAAAAACGTAGCGTCCCTGCGGGATCCGGTTCAGCCGCCGGCGAGAACTGCGCGAGCATCCTCACCGAACGCTGCTGGCACGCCTCGGCGGGCCCGTAGGTGAACCTGCCCTCGATGGCCGTGGGCAGGCTGGCCGCCGTTCGTTGAACCAGCGGTACCAGCCGAGGCTGCCGCACGGGACCTCGCCAGGTCGTGACGTCGATCGGCAGCTCGTCGAGCGTCAAGGTCTCCACGAGGTCGACGGCCGAGGCTCCGGGTGGCCCCGAGAGGTCCCAAGCCAACCATCCCCGCAAGGTCTCGTCCGAAAGGTAAAGATCAAACGCCGCGACGTCACCGTCCCGCAAATCATCGCCACCCAACAGCAGGACCTGGTCGACGGTTTGCCCCTCACCGGCAGCGACCAGCGTCGACAGGCCAAGCGCCCACCGATCGGCGGGCGGCACATCGACGTGCAGGGTCCACGCCTTTGCCCCCTCGCCCATCGGCGTCGCCGCGAGCACATCGACCTCGCCGCGATGCACCACCTCGGAGCGCCCTTGAGACACCGCACGGGTGTACTGCGCGACGAACGTCGGCTGTTCCGCTGTCACCCCGCGGACCAGGAGCGCGATACGGGCGCTGCCCGCCGATGCGTCAGATTCGAGGTCGATAACGTGGGGGCTCTGGCAGCCGAGATCGGTGTGGACCCTGTCCTCGGAAAGCCACACGTCCACGGGCCCTTCCTCGCCGGTGTCCCACGCAAAACCACCCTCCGCGTCGGTGGTCGCGACCAGCGACCCGCGCGCCACCACGGCGCCAGCGCGTGGTTGTCCAGCCTCGGCGAGACGGCCCCAAACGCCCGCCGTCGGCGCGCAACCGATCAGAGCCGAGAGAACTGCCGCCCGAGCTGCGCGCAAAGGGCCTCCAAAAGCGCTTGATCGGCGTCACCGAACGCGTCGGGCTCGTCGGAATCGACGTCCAAGACCCCGATCACGGCGCCCTCTGGCGTACAGATCGGGACCACGATCTCGGACATCGTCGAGGCTGCACACGCGATGTGCCCAGGAAACGCATGCACATCGGGCACGCGCTGCGTCTGCCGGGTGGTCGCCGCCGCCCCGCACACGCCACGCGAAAACGGGATGCGCGTGCAGCCGTGACCACCTTGGTACGGACCGACCGCCAGCAGCTCCGGCGCAACGACGCGATAAAATCCGGTCCAATGCCAACGATGGAAAGCGTGGTGCAACAAGCACGCCAACGACGCCATCGCGCTCACGGCGTCGTCCTCCCCCTGAAGGACCGATAGCGCCTCCGCGAGCACCTCCTCGTGGCGCGCGACGTCCGACCTGTCGCGACCTGTCATCCCGCCTCCCCGCGCGGCCGCTCCCGTGGCCCCGTCCTGTTTGGACGGCTAACGGCCGCCCCGAACCTGAACCAGACGGAGTTCTGTCATGCGTTTCCTCCTCCCCCTCGTCCTCCTCACCGCTTGCGGCGCACCGGCGCCCGAGGCGCCCAAGGCCGCCAAGCCCGAGCCGACCGAGGCCAAGGCCGCCGCGCCGGCGCCGGCACCAGCCTCCTCCTCCGCCCTCCCCGGCCTCAAGGTGGACGTCGCGGCCTCGAAGATCCAAGCCGTCGGCGCGAAGGTCGTCGGCAAGCACCCCATCGTCTTCAAGCAGTTCGACGGCGCCCTCGAGCTCGAAGGGGAGTCGCTCAAGGCGGCGGCGTTCGTCGTCCAGATGGCAAGCCTCGAAGCCGACGATCCGAAGCTGACCGACCACCTGAAGAACGCCGACTTCTTCGACGTCGCGAAGTTCCCCACCGCCGCGTTCAAGACGACGCAGATCACCGCCAGGCCCGGCGCCGACGGCGCGACCCACGAGATCACCGGGGAGTTCGAGATTCACGGGATGAAGAAGACCTTCACCTTCCCCGCCAAGGTCGCGGTCAGCGCCGCGAGCGTCACGGCGGACGCCAAGTTCGTCCTCGACCGCAAGGACTTCGGCGTCACCTACCCTGGGATGAAGGACAACCTGATCCAAGACAACGTCGAGATGACGCTCTCGCTGACCGCCCCGCGGTCCTGAGCGCCGGGTGACGTTCGTGGAGCGCGGGACGATGTGAACGGGATATGTGCTTCGAAACCACGGAGCCTTCATGTCCTTCCGCCCCGCGCTCACCGCCGCCCTCGGCCTTGCCCTGCTCCCTGCGTGCCAGCCGCCGCCGCCCGCTCCGGAAGGCCTCGACGAGGCGTCGCGGTACATGGTGCGCGAGTTCTACGCGGATGATGCGACCTTCCAAGCCGGTATTCAGGGCTTCATGCAGTGGTTCGAGGACGAGGGAAAGGCGCTCGTCGGACTCGAGGCGTCGATCGACGGGTCGGCTGAGGGCACCAAGCCCGTCGACGCGTTCACCCTCGCCGACCTGACCGCCGAGGACGTGATCGCGCTTCCGCTCCGACAAGACCTGTTG
>JBJONI010000337.1:0-4101 GCA_046051915.1 Pseudomonadota bacterium | reverse complement strand
CCGTCAAGGCGTCGACGGCACGACCGTCAAGGTGCCCTTGGCCGATCCGCACGTGATCGCGACCGCGCCCGCCTCCGGGGCAGTCACCGTGATCTCGGCGGGCTTGCCCTCCGCGAGCGCTGCTGGGGCCTTGCCCTCGACGACGACTTCGGCGCACGGGACGCCCGCGTCGCGCTCGACGACGAGCGTCAGCGACTCCTTAGGGTTGGCCTCGACGTTCGCGGGATCCAGGCCTTGGGAGGTCACGTAGACGTTGACCCGACGTGCGACGTCCGACGGCGCGCCTGCCGTCGGGTTGGACGGCGCGACGGCGGCGGCAGGGGCAGGGGGGGAGGCCTTGGGGGGCGCCTCGCCGGTCGCGGGGGGCGACCCGCCACATGCGGTGAGAAGGAGGGCAACAAGGACACGTGGGGTCATCGGGTCTCCAGAGGGCAAGCCGGCGGCGAGTCTCTAACGTGCGAGATGCGCCAGCCAGCGAGAGAAGTGCGGAGTCGGGAGGGTGTGCGCTGCCGCCGCTTCGAGAAACCATCCGGCACGCCAACTGTGTTCTCGGGGCGCGGCGCGCCACGAGGCGACAGAGGCCGTGTAGGCCAACAAGGCCGCGACCAGGCCGTCGTTGGGGAGGGCTGCGGGGATCGCGGTCCGACCGATCGGAGCGAGCTCGGCGACCAAGGCCACGACCTCCTCGCGGTGTCGGTCGGCCACCACCCCGACCGGCTGGCCCGTCGCGCCGCCTAGCGTTCCGAAGATGACGAGCCAGAGCAGCTTTTCGAGCTCACGGTCGGCGAAGGTCGTCGCATCGACGCTCGTGAACGGGACGGCGATCGCCTCACCGAACGCCGCCATCGACGCCGCGTGGGGGCCGTACGCCGGGGACGCCGTCCCGCCGGTGATGTCGTCGCCGCGCTGGGCGACGGCGAAGAACAGCAGCGTGCGCGTCGATGCCTGCCATCCTCGGTCGAGGAGGAAGGGCCGGAGCATGCCGTTCTGCGCGAAGACGACATCGTCGCGACGGTTGTGGGGGACGCGCGAAAGGGCGCTCTCAAGGTCGTCGTTGCGCGTGGCGAGGAGGAGCGGACGCCCCGGGTGGTCGGCGAGGATCCCGGCATCGTCACGCCGGCCGATGCAGGTCACGTCGAGGCCGGCCGTGCGGGCACGCGCCGAGAGCGCGGCGCCGACGCGACCGTTGCCGAGGATGTCGATCATCGCGTCCTCCGTGATACCGCCGCGGGCGGGGGTTCGGGTGACGTCCCACTATGCGGCGGAGCTAGCATCGGTCGGTATCGCTGTGGAGGCCAACGTGCCGCTGCACAAGCGCGTGTGGTGGCGTGTGGGGGGGCCAGCCGATCTGTACGCCGAGATCGGCGATCTCGCGCAACTCGCTGCGGCGCGCCGCTGGGCGGTCGACCGCGACATACCTTGGTTTTTGCTCGGAAACGGCTCCAATCTCCTCGTCGCTGACGCCGGGATCCGGGGGTTGGTCGTGCGGCTCGTCGGCGCCCTCGCGGACGCGACCGCGGATGCGACGCACGTCGAAGCCGGTGCAGGGTGTCGCAATGCGGTCCTGCTGGCGCGGGCCGAACGGAACGGGTGGACCGGCCTCGACGCCTTCGCCGGGATCCCAGGCACGGTCGGCGGCGCGGTCAGGATGAATGCGGGCAGCTTGCTGGGTGAAACGGGCGATACGCTCGTGGATGTGGACGTTCTGCTCCCCGACGGCACGGTGAAGACGCTGTCCAAGTCGGCGTTGGCGCTTGGGTACCGACATTGCGTGCTGCCGGCGGGCGCGACGGTGGTCCGGGCGCGGTTCCAGCAGACGGCCGAGGAGCCCGGCGTCGTCTCCGCCCGCATCCGTGCGTTCCTGGAGCGCCGCAAAGCGACCCAACCGCTGGACCTGCCGAGCTGTGGCTCGACCTTCCGCAACCCACCGGGCGACGCGGCCGGTCGCCTGATCGAGGCCGCAGGTCTCAAGGGGTTTCGCCTCGGCGGCGCCGAGGTCTCGCAGAAGCACGCGAACTTCATCGTCAACCATGGTGACGCCACGGCGAACGACATCGACGCCGTGATCCGACACGTGCAGCGCAGCGTTCAAGCCACCCACGGCATCGCGCTGGTCCCCGAGGTCGAACGCGTCGGGGAGTGGCCGTCGATGCCTTAGGGGATCGCTGTGTCGTGGGCGTGGTCGGCGTCGGCGCCGCCCAACGTGCGTGGCACAAGGTCGCGAACCTCGATCACGCCACGGCCCTGTTCGATGACGTGCATCGCGCCGAGGCGCACGCCGACGACCGACTCCTCGTCACCACCGGGCCACTGGACCCGGACCTCGCGGATCTCGGTGGAGGCGCCGAGGCCCTGCTCCAACGCGACGCTGTTGTTGCCGAAAGAGCCCGTCCCGCCCACCCATTGGTAGTAGGTGCGGACGTCGGTCTCGATCGCGACGCGCGCCCCGACGCCGTCGCGGTTGCTCGTGACGCCGCGCAGCCGGATGACGACCCGGGCGGCCTCGTCGTTGGGGTTGAGAAACACCGGGTCGGGGAAGCCGTCGCCTCGGAACGCGCCGCCGATGCTCGGGAACAACTCCTCGTCGCCGTCGCCATCGATATCGCCAAAGGTCACGCCGTGGCCCTTCTGCAGGTGGCCGAGCTTGGTCGCGCTCGTCACGTCCGTGTACGTTCTGCCGCCTTGGTTGAGGTAGGCGATGTTGGGCTCGAGGGCGTCGTAGTCAGGACCCCCTGTGCCCAAGTAGATGTTGGGCCAACCGTCGTTGTCGAGGTCGCCGAAGCTCGCGCCCATCGTGGCGTGCGGCTCGTCGAGGCCAAACGCTTCGCGCGCGTCGGTGAGCGACCCACCCTGATTGCGCAGGATCGTCGCGGTGTCCTCGTTCCATGGACGACCGAGAATCCACAGGGCGTAGGCGCCGTTGGAGCGACCATAATCGTCCTCGAGCACGCCCTTGGCCCCGAACGAGGCCGCGTAGCCGGCGCCGAAGATGTCGAGGTCGCCGTCCTGGTCGGGGTCGAACATCCACGCCGCGAAGCCATGGATCGGACGTGTCGGCATCTCGCCCTCGAGGAACGTCGAGCCGCGGTTGAGGTAGAGGCGATTCGGTCCATCGAACGTGCTGACGTAGATGTCGGGCAGGCCGTCGCCGTCGACGTCGCCCACCGCGGATCCCTTGACGAACGCGCTCGCACTGAGCCCCAGTTCGACGGCGAAGTCGACGAATGTGCCGTCGCCTTGGTTCAGGTACAGGCTGGAGCGCGCGGTGATCCCCGACGCCTCCCGGCCCACGATGAGGTCGAGGTGGCCGTCGACGTTGATGTCCGACCAGAGGGCGACCTGCGAAGGGCCCGTGGTTTCCTGGAGCCCAGCCTCTCGGCTGACCTCGGTGAACTGGCCTCGACCGTCGTTGCGGTACAGCAGGATCGGGACCATGCCGGCCTGTGAGTACCAGGCCGCGCGCGGCATGGCGAGGTCCATGTCGCCGTCGGCGTCGTAGTCCGCCACGCCGAAGTTGAGCACAGCGCCCGCCTCGTCGAGGCCGGTCGCGTGGCTCGCGTCGCAGAAGGTTCCGTCCGAAGCCTGGAGCAACAGCGTCGGGGTCTTGCGAGGGTCGAAGTTCGAGATCAGCAGGTCCGGGTAGCCGTTGCCGTCGAAGTCCTCGATCGCGGTGCTGCCGGAGATGTCGGGCTCATGCAACCCGACATCGTGACCCACGTTGGGCCAGGGCGCGGCGTCGATCGACGACAGCATCCGGGACTCGATCGCGCGCAATCCCTCGGGGACGCTGTCTGGCCAGGTGCCGAGCGTCAGCGCCGTGAGGTTGAGCATCCAGGCAGCGCCGGGATCCCCTGGGTCGTCCTCTGCGAGGTACTCGAGCCAGATCGCAGCGGCGCTTTCCATGCCGACCTGTTGGTTGTGCCGGTCCTCGTCGCCGAACGGCACCAAGCACGCCCCGCCGTCGGCCGACGCGAGGCAGTTGTCAACCTCGGCCTTGCGCATCCACGCGGTGGCGAGGACCTTGCGGACGCGCCCGCGCCAGCTCGAGTTGGCGGCGAGCGCCAGCGAGAGCGACTGTTCGAGGTCGGCGATCGCCTCGTC
>JBJONI010000336.1:0-7906 GCA_046051915.1 Pseudomonadota bacterium | reverse complement strand
AGAGACGGTGAGAAAGGCGGGCTTTCCGAAGAATAGGCCCTCTTTGGCCTCGTTCGGCGTGTGGATCTCGAACATCTCGCCCGCGCCCTCGGCGTCGGAGGCGGTGACGATCGGCGTATGGATCCACAGGAACCCGCGGTCTTGGAAGAACTTGTGCACCTGCCAGGCGAGGGCGTTGCGCACCCGGAACACGCTCTGGAAGGTGTTCGTGCGTGGGCGGAGGTGCGCGATCGTCCGAAGGTACTCGAACGACGTGCCCTTCTTCTGGATCGGGTAGGACGTCGCGTCGCAATCGCCGAGGACATCGACCGCGGTGGCGACGATCTCCCAGGTTTGCCCACCACCTTGGCTGGGGGCCCACACGCCGTCGACGACCACCGAAGCGCCCGTCGTGAGGCGCGTGGACCAAGCGGCGGCGAGGTCGGGCGGGAGCACCACCTGGACGGTCGCGGCGGAGGAGCCGTCGAAGAGATGGACGAAGCTCACGTTCTTGGAGAAGCGCGCGGTGCGTACCCAGCCCGACGCGCGGACGGGGGCGCCCTCGACGGCGCCGGCCAGGAGGTGTCGGATCGAGGTGCGACGGGCAACGCCACGGGGGGTCATGGGCTCTCCAGCGGGCGGGGTCGTATCGCGCCCGCCGGGCCGCCGCCCGCTCAGCGCGCCTCGCACGCGTACACGTACGCGCCGTTCGCGGGCAGGTCGTCGCCGCAACTGTGGTCTTCCCATCGACCGTACTCCGACAGGGAACCGAACGGGTCGACGTTGAGGAGCAAGCAGTTTTGCAGTCGGTCGGGGAGGTTGGTGCCGGGGAGGAAGTTCGTCGCCGACAGCGCCAAAGCGGCGCCGGTCCTCGGGTTCAACCATTGGCCCTCGATCGCGTCGTCCTTGCCCTCGATGCGGACCTTGAACGTGAACGACGGGTTGATCAAACGGGCCACCGCACCGAGTTCGGTGACGAACTGGTTTTCGTCCTGGGTCGTCAGGGCGGCCAGGCCGTCGTACCCGAGCGCCTCGCAGACCGAGGTGGCGTAGGCGTACGTGACGGGCGTCGCGCCGCGCGACTCGACGAACACGCCAAAGTACGCGCCCCCGGGTGCGTACCCCGCCGTCGCGTCGACCCCGTCGCAGTCCTCGTCGGTGCCGTCGCCGTACGCGTCACCGGCGAACGGTCGGATGGCGGCGTCGCTGTCGTCGCAGTCGTCGCCGCCCGCGCAGACGTCCGAGGCGTAACCGTCGCGGTCGACGTCACAGTCGAACACGTCGAGGCGCACCGTACCGGGCGTGGAAGAGGCTGCCCCATCCGAGGCCGTCGCGAGGCAATCCCAGTCGACGGCGGGGCTGAGGAGCTGCACCGTCGTGGTGTCACCGGGGTAGAACGTGGCGCGGGACGCCATCGTCTGGCCACCAGCGCTCCACGAGAACGTGTAGGCCACGTTGTCGCCGTCCGGGTCGACCGAGGGCCGAAGGATGGCGCAGCGCACGTCGTCGCCGGGCAGGGCCGTCCCGGCGGTCAGGGTGAGCTCTGGGGGCGTGGGCGCGCTGTTTTGCACGGTCAACACCGCGCTCGTGCGCTCCGGGCCCTCCCCGCCGGCGTCGGACGCCCAAGCGCTCACCGACACCCTGTCGCCCTTGCGGAAGGAGGAGACGCCCGACAGCGTCGCGCCGGTCGCGCCCGCGAGGTTGGTGCCGTTGACCTTCCACTGGTAGCGCAGAGACACCGGATCGCCGTCGGCGTCGTAGGGCACGGCCGTGACGGTCGCGAGGTCGTCGGTGCGGAGCACGCCGGGCGTGATCTCCACGGATTGCACGGTGGGCGTGCTGTTGCCGATCACCACCGATGCGGTGGCCGGCGGACCCTCGGCGAAGTTCGCGTCGATCGGGGTGACGGTGACCGTCCAACGGTCGCCCCGTGTCGTCGCGGCGGCCGGCGCCAGGCCGCTCGTCAGCCCCGTGGGTTGGTTGCCATTCTTGATCCAAGCGTAGGTGTAGAACACCGCGTCGCCTTCGGGGTCCGCGGCGGGGACGGTGATCGAGGCGAACAGATCGGCTTCGGTGCCAGGGTTGGCGGGCGTGATCGCGACCTCGGGCGCTCCGGGCGCGGCGTTGACGCGGATCTGGACGGTGGACGTCCCCTGCACGCCCGACGTGTCGGTCGCGACCGCGGTGAGTCGGTGCGTCCCCGCGGAGAGCGTCGCGATCACCACCTCGCTCGTCCCGCTCGGGTCGGGAACGGCGGCGCGGAGCACACCGTCTCGGTCGCTCTCCCAGGTCACCGTCAGATCTTGCGGGGCATCCTCGACATCGGAGACGACCGCGCCGAGTGTCACGGCCGCGTTGGCGTTGACGACCCCGCCGTTGGGAGGGGAGGTGATCACGACGCTCGGTGGCGCGTTGACGCTGACGAGGACGTCGTCGACACACGTCGCGCCGAACGGGTCGGTCACCCGGAGCGTGACGCGGTGGTCGTTGGCCGACAGGGTGGACGTCGGCAGCCGGATCGAGCCATCCGACGCGGGGACGAGCAGGCCGAACTGCCCGTCCTTGTCGGAGCGCCACTCCGCGACCAACGTCGTGGGATCGCCATCGGGGTCGGCGGCGACGCCCTCGAAGACCACGGTGTCGCCGAGTCCGTACGCCGCGCCGGTCAGCGGCAGCAGGATCTCGCACGACGGATCGGCGTTCGGCGGCCCGACGGCGACGATCACGCTGGTCGAGGTGCTTCGGCCAGCCGTGTCGGTGACGTAGGCCTGCAAGGCGTGTTCCCCTTCGGACAGCCGTCCGAAGCCCTCGCTGACGCCGGTGGAGGTGACGGGGGCGTCGAGGTTGAGGTCGCCGTCGAGGCTGCTCACCCACCGGACCGTCAGGCGCTCTGGGACGTCCTCGGCGTCGGCGACGGTGACCCGAAACGGGATCAGGCGGTCCGAGGCGTAGGGGGCGTCGGCGACCGGGGTGTCGAGGGTGATCGAGGGGGCGGCGTTGGGCAGCACACCGAGTACAACGGCGGCGGCGACGGCGGCGCCGTCCGGGTCGCGCACGTCGAGGCGGATGTCGGCCGTCTGAGGCGGCACGGTGATCTCGCACTCGGTGGTGCCGTCGGGCTGCGGCGCGGCGGGCGCGCACGCGGGCTCGTTGTCGACGAACCAAGCGGCCGTCAGCTTCTCTGGGGAGGTCGTCGGGTCGCCCGCCGAGCCGCGGAGGACGTACCGGCTGCCGTCCACCGCCGTCTCACCGTCGGCGGGTGCAAGGATCACGGCCTCGGGCGGGCTGTTGTTCGCGGTGACGTACAAGTTGGCCGAGCAGGCCATTCCGAGCAGCGGGAGCAGGGGCAGCAGGGCGCGCATGGTCGCCTCCGGCCGTATTGGACCACAGGTGCGCCGCCGCCGGACACGGCGATCGCAACGGTTCATCACGCCACCCCGGCCCAACGCGCGGCGAGGCCGACGGCGGCCGTCGCCCCGACGACCACGGCGCCAGCGACCCACGTTCGGTCGTCGGACAGCCGAAGGCCGCGGACCAGACCCTCGCGGGTCGCCAGCAGCCCGCCGAACAACGCGCCGTACCCGACGCCGTAGCAGGCACCGGTGACGACCGCGACCCAGCAGGCGAGCAACCACGTCTCGGCGCGGTGCTGCAGGCGGAACAGGCGGTCGAGGACGAGCATGCCGCCCATCGAGAGCAGGCCGATCCAAGCGAACGTGCGCCACACCATCGCCGGGTCCCCGAACGTCCAGAGCGTCTCGGTGACGCCGGCGCCGTCGAGCTGCAACCGCGCACCCACGGTGGTCAGCACGTCGGCCTTGGCGATCGCCGCGACCTCTTGAGCGGGTAGGCCCACCTCCTCGGTGAGGTACCGCCGGCCGAGGGCGACCTTGTCGCCGTAGCGCTCGTACATCGGGCCGGCGATCCAGCTCCCGATCGTCCATCCGATGCCGACCGTGGCGTTGACATAGCCGAGGTACAGCGCCTTCTTTTCGGGGGTGGCGAGGTCGGCGACGTAGCGCATCTTCGTGGGGCTCGCGAACATCTCGCCGACCGAGAACACGGCGATCGCGGCGAGGATCCACGTGCCATCGCGCGCCTGCAACCCCAGGATCCCCACGGCGCTGACGAGGATGCCGAGGACCATGTTGGTCATCGAGGTCATGCGTCCTGCGAAGAAGCCGACGGTCGACACGAGGAGCATGATCATCCCCGCGTTGAGGTTGATCATCATCTCTTGCGGGACGTTGCCGTTCCAGGCGGCGGGGGGCGCGTGTCCGAACAGCCCAAACACCGGCGCGGCGACGGCGTCGTGGATCGCGCGGCTGTCGACCCAGTCCTCGATGTAGTTCGGGAGCAGGTCGTACAGCTGGTAGAACATGGCCCAGAAGCCAGAGAAGACGGCGAGAAACGCGAACAGTCTCGGCTCAAGGATGCCGCCGAGGCCCCGCAAGGCGACGAGCCCGAACTCGGTGAAGGAGGCCTTGGCGCGCTCCCGCTCGGGCTCGCGAACGAGCAGCAACCAGACGAGGTTGAGGCTCGCGATCGCAGCGCAGGCCAAGAACACATAGCGCCACGTCAACACCCGGAGCGCGCCGGCGAGGAAGGGCCCGAGGAAGCCGCCCACGTTGACGACTTGGTAGAAGATCGACCAAGCGAACGAGCCGTTTTGCGGCGTGATCTGCGTGGCGATCAGGCCCTGGATGCCGGGCTTGAACACGGCGGTCCCAAACGCGATCAGGCACGCGCCGGCGAGGAACGCGTTGTAGACGTCGGGGTGCCCGGCCACGCCGACGCTCGCGCCCCCGCTGGTGAACGCTGCGATCTCGAGCGCCCAGCCCATCGTGAGGAACCCGGCGACGTCGAAGAACACGCTCGCGGCGATGGTCGCACGGTAGCCGAGGCGGTCGGCGTACCCGCCCGAGAAGATCGGGACAAAGGACTGAATCGCGGCCCAGACGGCATAGATCTCGCCCTTCTGGATGTTGTCGAACTCCGGACCGCCTTGCGAGGTCGCGAGCAACAGGTACGTCGGGAGCACGGTGCGCAGGCCGTAGTAGGCCAGGCGCTCGCACATCTCGATGAGGTTGCTGACCCAGAACGTGCGTCCGAACTGGCGCAGTTGTCCGACAATCCCTGCCATCACGACCCCCGCTTCGCCCTAGCCCCACCGGGGCGCGTCGTCACCCGCCGGTGCGCGGCGGTGTCGGGTCGGCTACCCGCGCAGGGGGAGGTGACGGTGAGCCCAGCGGCGTCGAAGGCGGCGGTGGTGGCGTCGTGGACGCTGTTCGCGCTCGCCGAGGTGGGGTTCGTGCTGCGCGGCGGGCGGTGGCCGACGCCCGAGGGGGCGGCGCTCGAGGCGGTGCTGTTGGTGGGCCTCGTGTTCGCCCAGCTTCGCTGGCTCCCCGAAGGCGTGGCGCGCAGCCCGGCTTGGACGCTCGTCGGCCCCGTGGGGTGGACGGCCGTCGCGCTCGGCCCCACGGGGTGGGCCGCGGCGCCGCATGCGGTGGGGGTCGCGGCGTTGGCGGTCGTGGCCGCGCGGGGGCTCGACGCGGTGGCGGGTCGGGCCGCGCTCGCGGTGGTAGCGCCGCTCCTTGGCGCCGTTGCCGTTCGCGCGCAGGTGTGGGCTTGGTCGCCGGGCGTGACCGAGCGCGTGACGTCGGTACAAGGCACGACGTGGCGTCGCACGCTCGACGAGCTGCGGCCCCGTGAGGCCACGCGGACACCAGAGGCATCGGGGCCTCCGATCGTCCTGATCACGGTCGACACGTTGCGCGCGGACGCGGCGGCGTCGATGGCGAGCCTCGGGCGGGTGGCTTCGGCCGGGCGGCGCTTCGAGACGGCGTTGAGCACGTCGAGCTGGACGGTGCCGTCGATGGCGAGCGTGATGACCGGGCACCTTCCGGCGACGCATGGCGCTGGGGTGTCGAACGCGGGCGCCCTCGCCGGGATCGCGCCGACGGTCCCGACGCTCGCCGAGTCGTTGTCGGCGAACGGCTACGCCACCGCGGCGTTCGCTACGAACGCTTGGCTCAAGCCGGGGCTTGGGTTCGAACGTGGGTTTGACGCGTACGATCACGCGGACTTGCGCAGGCCGCATCGGTTGTTGGCGGCGGGTTTCCCGCCGGGTCGTGCGCCGCGGGACGCGATGGAGGTGGTGGCGCGTGCGCTCGATTGGGCGGGCGCGCAAGGCGACGGGCGGGGACGGTTTTTGTGGGTCCACCTGCTGGATCCGCACCTGCCGTGGCTTCACGACGCCTCGGGCGCCGGTTGGTCCGACGAGCGTCTTCGGAGCGGCATGCGGCTCGATGAGGACGTCGAGAGGCAGCTTCGGGCGGGCTATGCCGCCGAGGTGGCGCACGTGGACGCGGCGATCACGGCGCTGCTGGACGGCCTCGAGGCGGCGGGTTGGGGCGCGCCGGTCGTCGCGCTGACGGCGGACCACGGCGAGGAGTGGTGGGATCACGGGGGTACCGGCCACGGGCACCAGCACCATGCCGAGGTCGTCCGGGTGCCGATGGCGTTGATGGGGCCGGGCGTCGCGCCCGGCGTGGAGGCCGCACCTGTCCAGCTCGCCGACCTCGGCACGACGCTCGCGGCGCTCGCCGGCGTCTCGCTCGGCGATGGCGCGCGCATCGACGCAGCGGTCCCGATGGACCGCGTCGTCACCACGGCCGGGAACGCCTACTTCCACCAAGAGCGGTCGGCCTGGGGCCAAGGGTGGCACGTCCTCGGGCGCCTCGACGGCGCACCCCGTTGCTACGCGCTGGCGACCGATCCCACGGAGCAACAGCCGACGCCGTGCGCCGCCGGTGCGCCGTTGGCGGCGTGGGAGGCGGTGCGGCTCGGCGCAGGCGCCAAGGCCGACGTCGACCGCGAGGCGCTGCGGGCGTTGGGGTATGTGGAGTAGCCACGGCTGCCCGCCTCACGCCGGTAGGGACTTCGTTTTTGGAGGGGTAGGGGGATGGCCGCCTCGGCGATACGGCGCGCGCGGGCGTGCTCGCTCGGCGGATCGAGCGCCGATGCCGGGGCGCGATGTACCGAGCATCGACGGCGTCGGCGCGCTACGCCGTCTCCGTCGCCAGTCGGCGCACATGTTCGCGTAGAATCCCCAGCGTTCCGGTTTGCGGGTCGGTGTCCAGCGACGCAGGCTTCGAACGGATATTGATGTCAGGATCGATCACGAGGCCCCGTGGCCCTCAAGGGGTAGCGCGGGGGACCAAGCCCACGATGGAGTGTCGCGAATGGCCCGCAACGAGGACGCCAAGACGGGATCGCTCGGCTTCGAAGACAAGCTCTGGGCCGCGGCCGACGTGCTGCGGAACAACATGGATCCCGCCGAGTACAAGCACGTGGTGCTCGGCCTCATCTTCCTCAAGTACATCTCCGACGCCTTCGAGGAGCGCCGCAAGGTCCTGATCGCCGAAGGCGATGCGGACGCAGTCGAAGACCGCGACGAGTACACCGCGGAGAACGTGTTCTGGGTGCCGCAGACCGCGCGCTGGTCGTTCCTCCAGGGCCAGGCCAAGCAGCCCACCATCGGCAAGGCCCTCGACGACGCGATGGACGCCATCGAGGAGGACAACCCCGCGCTCAAGGGCGCGCTCCCGAAGGTCTACGCGCTGCCCTCGCTCGACAAGCACCGCCTCGGCGAGCTGATCGACCTCATGTCGGGCATCGGCCTCGGCACCGCCGCCCACCGCGAGAAGGACACGCTGGGCCGCGTGTACGAGTACTTCCTGTCCCGCTTCGCGTCGGCCGAGGGGCGCGGGGGCGGCGAGTTCTACACGCCGTCCAGCATCGTCCGCGTGCTCGTCGAGATGCTGGAGCCCTACCAGGGCCGCGTCTACGACCCGTGCTGCGGCTCGGGCGGCATGTTCGTGCAGTCGGTCAAGTTCATCGACGCCCACGGCGGCCGGCGCGACGC
>JBJONI010000335.1:0-7316 GCA_046051915.1 Pseudomonadota bacterium | reverse complement strand
CTCTCGCGGCGCGTCGGCCGTGAGACCCACCGCGACGTCGAGCAAGGCGCCGACCACAGCTGCCCAAGCCCCGCCCTCGAGGCCGCGCTCCGCGACGATCGCCTCGAAGCGCGCGAGCCGGTCCCGGGCATCCGCGAAGAACACCTCTTCCTTGCTTGGGAAGTAGCGAAAGAACGTCCGGCGTGACACGCCGGCCTCTCGCGCGATGTCCTCGACGGTGGTCGCATCGTAGCCGCGATGGAGGAACAACCTCGATGCGGCGTCCGCAAGACGCGTCCGCGTCAGCTTTCGGTTGCGCTCACGAATCGACACTCGACCCCCCGGGCGTCATAAATGTGTCACGGAACGCAAACACCCGCCACAACGCGCCGATAAATTTTCGCCCGGTGGGGCCCGCCACCTCCGCGTGCTAGAGACCGAACATGACGCCCCCACCGATCTCTTCCCTCCCTTCGGCCTTCCGCGCAGTTCCCCGCACGGGGGTCATCTATGTGATGACCGAAGCCACGCGGCGCGGCTACCACGCCAACCACCCGGACTGGGCCAACCTCGGCCAGGGCGCGCCCGAAACCGGGGCGCTCCCCCGCGCGCCCGACCGGGTGGGTGAGGTCCACATCGACGTCGACGAGCACGAGTACGCGCCGGTCGACGGCCTCGTCGAACTTCGAGATGCGGTCGCTGCGCTGTACAACGCACGCTACCGTCAGGGGAAGGCGAGCCAATACACCCGCGACAACGTCGCGATCAGTCCAGGCGGACGCGCAGCGTTGACGCGCCTCGTCGCGACCCTCGGAAGGACCAAAGTCGGTCACCTGCTGCCCGACTACACGGCGTACGAGGAGCTGCTCGGCAGCTTTGGAACGTTTGACACGATCCCGATCCCCGTCCCGCCCGACCGCGCACACGGCCTCTCCGAAGGCGAGCTGCGCGACGAGATCCTCGACCGCGGCCTGGGCGCCGTCCTGTTCAGCAACCCGTGCAACCCCACCGGTCGGGTGCTGCACGGCGAGCGCCTCCGCGCTTGGGTGGGCACAGCCCGCGACATCGGATGCACCTTGCTCGTCGACGAGTTTTACAGCCACTACGTCTACGTGGGCGACCAACCCACGGTGTCGGCCGCGCAGATGGTTGAGGACGTCAACGAAGACCCGGTCGTGATCGTCGACGGGCTGACCAAGAACTGGCGGTATCCGGGGTGGCGCGTCTGCTGGACCATCGGTCCGAAGTCCGTGATCGACGGCGTGTGTTCCGCGGGCTCGTTCCTCGACGGCGGGTGTGCGCGCCCGATGCAGAAGGCGGCGATCCCGCTCGTCGCCCGAGAGATCGCCGACGCCGAGGCCCAAGCGATCCAACGCCATTTCCGAGGAAAGCGGCAACGGCTGCTGGAAGGTCTGGAGGCGCTCGGCATCCAGGTGCATGTGGCGCCCCAAGGCGGCTTCTACGTGTGGGGAGACCTGAGCCGCCTCCCGGCGCCGCTCAACACGGGCATGGGCCTGTTCCGGGCCGCACTCGACCACGGCGTGATCCTGGTGCCGGGCGAGTTCTTCGACATCAACCCGGGCCAGCGACGGCCCAACCGCCCCGGCCGGTACGCGTCGTTCGCGCGGTTCTCGTTCGGGCCGTCCGAAGAGGTGCTTTCGCGAGGCCTCGAAGGCCTGCGACGCACCATCTACGGCTGACGTCGTGGGAGCGCTCGCGGTCGTCGCGGCGCTCGCGATGGCGTCCTCCGCGGTCGCCGCCGAACCCGTCGATCCACCCGTGCACGAGGCTTCGACGCCCCTGCCGGCCGTCGACCGACGTCTGTTCGGCTTTGACCTGCGTGCGCCCGGCACGGTCGGGGTGGGCGCCGTCGTCGGGACGTGGGTGACCGGCCTGGACCTCCGCTACGTCGTGCATCCGAGGCACACCATCGGGGCGACCCTGGGGGCCCATACGAGCCCGTTCCCGTACGGCGCAGCCACCCAAGCGGTGTTCGCGGTGGAGTGGACCGTCCACCCGGGCATCGCGCTGTCGCGCAGGCGTGTCGAGCTCGGCTGGTTCCTCGGCGCCACACCCAGCGCCGAGCTCGGTCGGGACGGGACGCGGCTCGCCCTCGCGTTCGGGGTGCGCGCGGTGGCCGGCCTCGACCTGCGCTGGACGCGCGTCCCGATCGACCTGCAGCTCGCGTACAGGCCCGGGCTCGTGTTCGAACTCCGCCCTGCGCTCGGACTGAGCTACGCCTACGGCGACATCGGACTCGCCGCCCACGTTCACTTCCGATGACGCCGCCACCAGACGCCGAGCAGGGCCAGCGGCGCCCGCAACGCGTCGGTCCAGTGCACCTTAGAGACCGGCACGTCGCGCCACCGGCGTAGCGGGACCTCGATCAGGCGAGATGGCGTCCCGCGAGGCGCATCCAGCAGCCGCGCGATCAGCTCCACGTCGAAGGTCCAGGTGACCGTGAACGGGGTGGAGAACGCGTCTTCTACCTCGGGAACGACGCGAAACACTTTCGCCCCACACTGCGTGTCGTAGAACGGCGTACCGAGGACCCACCTCGCGAGGGCCGCGGCGAGCCGGCCGAGGTGATGCCGAAGCCATCGCCGCTCGATCACGGCCCCCTCGACGGGCCGACGGCTGCCGGCCGCCATCCATGCCTCCGGCCGGGCGTCGAGCTCTGCGACCAAGCGCGGCAACTCGTCGAGTGGCGTGGCCAAATCCGCATCGAAGAACCCGACCAAAACCGCACCGTCGGCGATCGCGCGTTGAACGCCCACGCGGACGGCCTCGGCCTTGCCGCGGTTGTCCGGCAACTGCACCAAGCACCCGCCGACACGCGCCACCAGCCCGTGCAGCACCGCGGCCGTGGCGTCGGTGGACCCGTCATCGACCCAGACGGGCGAGACCCCCGGCAAACGCCCAAGGCCCTCCGCCCAAGCGGCGACATCGAGCCGACCGGCCTCATTGAAGCACGGCACCACGAGGGTGACGGGCGTCACGGTGCGTCCCGCGAGGACCGAGCGAGGCGCAAGAGCTCGACCTGCACCTCGCGACGTACGGCGGCCTCCTCGGGGCGGCCCGTCGCCAGCGCCACCGCTTCGAACAGGCTCACGGCCGCGACGCGGCGCGCATCGAACGGGTTGGGCGCGTCGTCCGCACCGGCGCTGTCGCGAACGCGCGCCACGGCCAGCGCGCCCGCGGGATCCAGCGGCGCCGCGCCAAGGTGCGCCCAGACCGCTTGCAGGTTCGACGACGGACGGCTCGCCGGCGGAACCCCCGCGGCTTGACGCTGCGGCTGCCATGCCGCGGCGACGGCGGCCGCGGCGCGCGCCTGAGCGGCGGCGTTCGGGTGATGGTCGGTCTGCGAGGCCCACCACGTCCGTGCATCGGTGCCCTCAAAGTCCGTCAGGAGATCGACGACCACGGCGCCCGCCGCCTCGGCCCGGCGGCCAAGCTCACGATGGGCCTCGCGGAAAGGGTAGTCCTCCAAGCGATGCAACAACGGCCAGATGACGAACACGGTGGCCAACCCCTCCCGGCTGTCGACCACGCCTCGCAGCTCGGCTTGCATGCGGTCGAGCGCCTCGCCCGACACCTCGGGGTCGTGACCCTGCCGGTAGGCCGCCTCCACGACGGCGCCGACCTGCCGCCCCCGCCAAGCACGCAACGCGCCATCGAAGAGCGCCGACCCGGTCGGCCCCTCCAGAGCCCCCGACCGGTCGACGATGCGGTCGTCGATCGGGCCCGCGTACCCAGCGCGCGCCACGACGCCCGATGGACCGGACGACGGCAGGTCGTTGAGCACGTAGATCCACACCACCACGTCGGGCGCGTAGCGTCGGCTGTGGTCGTTCCACAACGCGACCTCCTCGTGAAACCCGAGGCCGCTCATGCCATGATTGAGGACTTCGACGCCCGGCCACGCCTCGGCCAGGCGCGCGCCGATGTCCTCCCCCGGCTGGACCCCCTCGCCGGCGGCAAACGAATCCCCGAGGACCAGGGCGCGCGGCGATGCGGTCCGCGTCGGCGTCCGACCTGAGATCGCGAGCAGCGACGATGGCACAGGAAACGGACGCGCCTCGTCCAAGCCGAGGCCGTCGACACGCCACGCGTTGGGGGTGTGGGCATCGGGAGGGGTAGGTGCGAGGACGAACGTCGCGCCCAGTTCGGCCAACCCGAGCGTCGCGAGGAGCGCGGCCATGCCGGCGGCGGCGCCAGCCCGCGGCCCAGAGAGCGCCCGCCACGCCAGCACGGTGGCGACCGCCCCCCCGCCGAGCGCGGCGCTCACCGCGCCTCCGGGGGGCAGGCCCACAGCTCGGCGCCGGCGCGCCGAACGAGACGACGACACGACGTTGCCTCGGGATGCAGAGCCCGATCATACGTCTCAAAGGCGACGTACAACCCCGGGGTTGGGAGCGCCTGAGCACCGCCGTGGAACGCGACACCGTCGTGAACGAAGCACACGGGATCGGCCCCACACTCTGGCGGAGGGACGGGCGGGCGCGTCATCCAATGGTCGTGTTCGAGGTAGAAATACGCGGTTTGGAGGCTGGACGCAGGCTCGACAACGACCGGGCCCCGGCCCCGAAGGTCGTCGAAAGCGCGCCAATGCGCGAAGAACCAAGCGACGTCATCCTCTCGCGGCACCTTGCGGCGGCTCTCGACCACGGAGATGCACCACAGCACGGCCACCCCCGCACCGAAGAGCCCCCGCGTTGCGCCCGCGACCTCGCGCTGCCAAGCGGCGCCGATCCGAGGCAGGAGCGCGATCAGGAGGAGAACGCCGATCGGAGAGCGTGGGTACTGAAACGGCATCAACGACATCACCGACGCCAGAACCACCCAAGCGGCCTCGACGCCGACCGCCGACCGACCGCCGCGCCGGTCGCGCACCGCCAACACCGCAGCCGCGACCAACACCGCGACCGTGGCGACAGCGTGGTGGGCCGTCGGACCCACACCGAACGGACGCAACGCCGTCGAGATCGGGACCCAAAGGGCGTCGGGGACGTCGAGTCCGAAGCCCGCGATCGGCACCAGCGTCCACCAAGCGGACTCCGGCGTCGCGACACGCGTTTCGTCGGTGAAGAACACGATGGTCGTCACCGGCAGGATGCCGATCGCGGCGGGGACATAGGCGCGGACGCGATCCCCGCGGTCCCCGCGCAGCAGCCCGACCGTGCCGAGCCCGAGCAGCACTGGCACGCTGATGTAGTGGATCCACGGCATCGCCACCGCGGTGACGAGGCGGAGCCGTCGGGCGCCCCGGTCGTCCGGCTGGGCGCGGAGCACCGTCAACGCGTCGAGGTGCAAGGCGAACAACAACCCGAGCAAGCCATAGCTTCGCAGCTCCGCCCCCGTCTTGACCGCGACCGGCATCACCGCCCAGACCGCACCGGCGAACACGGCGGCAAGCCCCCAACGCCCCGTGAGTCGGGCCGCTGTGCGCGCGAGCACGCCGACGGTCGCGACGCTCGCGACCGCAGCGAGCACGCGCCCCGTCCAAGGCACCGCCCATTCGGGCGCGAGGGCGTTGACAAACGCACGGAGCAGCGGAGGATTCACGGCGACCTCGGCGTCGCCGAGCACGCGCCACCAGGGGCCCTGGTAGAGGTTCGACAGCTCGTCCGTCGAGTAGCCGTGGCCGAATGCGAGCACGCGCAGCGCCAACGCAGCGACCGCCACGCAGAAGACCGCCACGCCGACGCCGGGATCGCGAACACGCATGGTCGCTTTCTATCGCAGGTCCGTTGCCGGTGTCGCTCCCCACCGCTGCCGACGCATAGAATGACGCATGCTCCGCCTGCTCCTCGCCGTCCTGCTGCTGGCATCGGCCTGTGACGCGCCGCCCTCCCCCGCGGCGCTCTCCGTGGGCGTTCGACCGACGTCGCCAACGACACGCGACACCGTGTACGCGACGCTCGATGGCGACCCCGTCGACGACGGCGATGCCGAGGTCCGCTGGGTGCGCCGGCGCGATGGTCAGACCGTGCGCGGTGCCGCGCTCTCCGCCGCAGAGACGACGCGCTACGACGTCTGGGACGTCCACGTCACACGCGGAACCGCCGAGGGGCGCGCGCAATTCGCGGTCGCCAACAGCGCCCCCACGGGCTTCCTCTCGATGCCCGATGCGCCCAACGCAGCAGCGCCGCTGCTGGCCTTGGCGTTCGTCGAGGACGCGGACGGCGATCCAGTCGCGATCACGTGGCGCTGGGAGCGAGACGGCACACCCACCGACCACGACGGGCCGAGCATCCCCGCGGTCGACCTGTCACGAGGGCAAACGTGGCGTGCGGACGCCACGCTGCGCGACGACGCGTCGGCCACGGTCGTCCGGGGTGACGCGGTGCGCATCGGCGACGCCCCCCCAACCCTCGAGGTCGCCTTCGATCCTGCCGTTCCCGACGCCACCACCGGCTTGCGCGTGGCCGTGACGGCGTCCGACCCCGACGGCGACATCGTCACCACCGCCGTGCGCTGGCTGCGCAACGGGGTCGCGGTCGCGGGCGAAGGCGATCGCCCGCCACTGCCGCTGGAGCGCGGTGACGTGTGGTCGGCGGTGGTCACGGCGTTCGATGGTGCCCTCGCGACCGAGTCCCAAGCCACCGTCCAGGTGGGGAACGCCGCACCGAGCGCGTCGGCCGCACGCGTCACGCCGTCGGTGGTCCGACGCGACGTCGCACCGCGCTGCGAGGTCGAGGGAACCGAAGACCGGGACGGGGACGTGGTCCGCGCATCGATCACCTGGGACGTGGACGGGACGCGGTGGTCGGGCCCCACCCTCGACCCCGCACGCTATGCGCGAGGCCAATCGGTGCGCTGCCTCGCGACGCCCTTCGACGGCGATCGCGCCGGCGACGAGGTGGTCAGCGAGCCCGTCGCGGTCGCGAACACGCCACCGTCGCTCACGGGTGCGACGCTGAGTCCCGTGTCGCCCACGACCGAGGATGTGATCGCGATCGTGCCCACGGGACGCGCCGACGCGGACGGCGACAGCGTGCGCTGGTCCGCCACGTGGTGGATGGACGGTGTCTGGCTCCACGAAGGCCTGTACCTCCCGGCCGGACGCGCGCGGCGCGGCGCGGCGTTGACGGCCGTGGTCACGCCCGAGGATGGTTTTGACGCCGGATCCCCCGTGACCACCCCGCCCGTGACCGTCGCAGATGCCGCCCCCGAGATCGTGTCCGTCGTCGCGACGCCGACGCCACCACGCCCAGACGTCGACTGGATCATCGACGTGACCGCCCTCGACCCCGATGGCGACCCATGGTCGGCCTTCGCGACGTTCTCCGTCGATGGCGTCGTGCAGCCTGACGTGGGCACGCTTCGTCTGCCCA
>JBJONI010000334.1:0-4847 GCA_046051915.1 Pseudomonadota bacterium | reverse complement strand
TCACGCGTGGCAACCTGCTCCTTTCGCCGCACGGTGCGGTGCGGTTGTTCGACCCGGCCGTGGTGGACGTGCTGGCGGGGCCGGTGCCGCCGTTGCAGCTGCAGCCGGTCCTCGCGAGCCTTGGAGAGCTGCTGGCGTCGTACACGCACATCGGCGCGCCCGATCTGACGGCGGTCTTTCTTGCCGCGACCGAGGGCGGCTACACCACGGGCCTCGAGCTCGGTCGGGCGTTGGAGCGCGCGATCGACACCTTCGGGGCGCGCACCCTGCCGGCCGTCGTGGCAGCGATGAGCGACGTCGGCCTGGCTCGGCAGCTCAACGAGGACGCATGGCGTTGGACGACGCTCGCACCCGGGCTGGAGTTGTACGTGCTCGCCGACGGCATGGGCGGACACGAGGCGGGCGAAGTGGCGAGCCGGGTGGCGGTCGACACGCTCGTCGCGCTCGCTCGCACCGAGGCGTCGGCGAGCCGTGAGCGCTGGGACGCCCTGGCGGCCCCCGCGCGCGCCGACCTGCTCGAGTCTCGCTTGGAGCGCTGGTTCGTCGATGCGAACAACGCGGTGAAGGACGAGGCAGAGCGGCGCGGCACCGACATGGGCACGACGCTTGTCGCCCTGCTGATCGATCGGGGCCAACACGCCTACATCGCGCACGTGGGCGACAGCCGTGCCTACCTCGCGCGGGCGGGCGCGCTGCACCCGCTGACGATCGACCACTCGTATGTTCAAAAGTTGGTCGAGCGCGGCAAGATCAAGCCAGAGGACGCGCGGACGCATCCGCAGAGCAACATCCTGCTCCGGACGGTCGGCACGGACCGGGACGTCGAGGTGGAGCTCGCACGGCTCGACCTGTACGCCGGCGATCGCCTTCTCCTCTGCTCGGACGGCCTGTGGGGCGAGATGGAGAGCGAAGTCCTCGCCCGGCTGTTGATCCAGACCCCCGACCTGCGCGCGTCGGTGCGGGAACTGGTCCGCGCGAGCCACGCAGGTGGGGGGCGCGACAACTGCACGGTGGTCGCCGTCTCGGTCGTCTGACGCGGTGCTCGGCCGCGCCGACGGCCCGGAGGTGGGACCTGCGGTCCGTGGACCGCGGACCGTGGACCGCGGACTGGCCCCCGCCCCCTGTCCCCGCCCCCGCCCCCGCCCCCGCGGCCCGTCGGCGGGGCTTGGTCTTACGGCTCGGCGGCCGGTGAGGCTTCGGCGGCAGGCGCGGCACACGAGGTCGGGATCGGGGTCCAAGCGCCCTCGGTCGGCGCGGCGGCTGCCTCCGACGCCACGGCGTAGCCCATCGCTTCCAGCTCGGCGGCGAGGTTGCGCGATGCGCCCGACAGCCGTGTGCCGCCTTGGAGGGGGAGCGGTGTGAGACCCGGGCCGACGTCGACCCCACGGTCGCCGACGCGCGCGCCATGGCGCACGCCGCGGGGCCCGGTGGGCCGCGTGGGATCGAGCTGGGCGCACGCTGCACCCGCGGCGACGCGCACGGTCGCGCTCGACCAAGCGGCGTCGAGCGGTTCGTTCGGGACGACCCAGACGTTGCGGCTGCCCCGGTAGCCGGCGGGCCAAACGATGCGCGCGGTGTCGCCGACGACCGCGACCGTCGCGAGGCTCGCCTCGGTGGGGTCCTCGCCGACCCAGGCGGCCGCGATGCCCCCGGGGAGGCGGACCTCGGCGCGCAGGTCGTCAGCGGGCGGCTGGGGCAGGGTACGCGACCAGAGCTGGATGGCCTGCACGACGTCCCGCCCAAGCGCGTCCTTCATCGCGGCCTGCAGCGCCGTCGTGCGTGACGGATCCCCCTTGGCGAGGTCCTGTTTTTCAGCCGCGTCCTGGGTGAGGTCGAACACGGCGGTGATCCCGTGCTGGCTCATCGACTTCTGGCCGTCGTGCAGCGCGCCCCACCGCTCGCCGCCGTACAGCGGGCGCCCAAAGGCTTGCGGACGGTCACGGAGCGCGGCGACGGCGTCGGCTTGCCCGCGCATCGCTTGCACGAGGCTGCGGCCGTCCATGCCCTCGGCGGACAGCCCGACGAGGTCGAGCACCGTCGGCGCGACGTCCAGCAAGCTGACGGGGGCGTCCACCACGCCTTGAAGCCCGGGCGCACGGACGATCAGCGGTACGTGCAGGAGCTCGTCGAACAAGGCATGGCCATGCTCGTAGCCGCCGTGTTCCCAAAACTCTTCGCCATGGTCGGAGAAGAAGACGACGATGTCGTCGGGCGACAACACCGCGTAGAGCCGCGCGAGCTGATCATCGAGGTAGCGGATGCTGTTGTCGTAGCGGTCGCGGACGTACTGACGCTCGGCGCCCGGCTTGAGGTTGGCGCGCATCACCTGCTCGCGATGGAACGCGTCCTCGGTCAGCGAGGGCGGCGCGTCGCCGGCGAACATCGTGCGGTACTTCGCTGGTTCCTTGTAGGGCAGATGCGCGTCCATCAGGTGCAGCATCATCATCGCGTCGAGGCCCTCGTGGTCGTCCCACCACGCCAACGCCTTGTCGAGCTGCTGCTCGGCGCGCGGGAGCAGCTCCACAGCGTGGGTTCCCCAGCCGCGTTCGATCCCGAAGTTCGAGGAGAGGTACATGTTGCCGGCGAACATCGCGGTGGCGAATCCGGCGCGGCGCAGGTGCTCGGGGAGCGTGGTGGCGCTGTCCCATGCTTCGGGCTGCCGACCGGTGAGCACGCTGCGTGTCGAAGGCAGCGTCCACGGTGCGACGTTGCGGGCAGCGCTGAACCGGACGCCGTCGGCGGCGATGGCGTCGGTGGCCGGTGTGGTCGGGCGGTCGTGGCCGTAGGCGCTCATGTGGTCGGGCCGCAACGTGTCGACGAACACCATCACGACGCGCCGCGGCTTGGCGCGTCGGCTGCTGATCATCGGCTCGGCGAGGAACACGAAGTCGTTGATCGCGTTTCCGCCGGCGCGCGTCTGAATCGACAGCGTGACGTGTTGCCGCGCGTAGGCGCCGAGGTCGACAGCGACCGGCTCGAACGGACCGGGCTGGAGCCTGTCGGTCCACAGCGTGGTCGCGGCGCCGTCGTCGGTCGTCAGGGTGACGGCGACCTCGGCGCCGTCGCTCGCGGGCAGGTCGGCGAACTCCGGCGGGAGCAACGCCGCGTCGAACCGAAGGTCGGCGGCGGGGGGAACGATCAGGTCCCACGTCAACGTCGCAGGCGCGGGGGCGAGCAGGCCTTGACGGCTGTCTTGGTCGACCTGGCCGGTCGTCGCGACGAACGCCGCGGCCTGCAGCCCGCTTGGGCCTTGGTGCATGCGGGTCTCGCGCGCCTTCGCTTCCTCCCAGCGCATGCCGTAGGCGCCGTCCGCCGGCGCGGTGGCGACGTTGTGGAGGCGGACCTCGTCGTTGGTCCACGACCAGTGCACGGTGGTGGCCGTCGCGGCCTTGTCGAGGCGTGAGGCGTGCGGCACCACGGCGCCGGTGGCGTCCACCATCTCGAGTCCGGCGGGCGGACGGAAGAAGTAGAAGTTCCGGGTGCGGATCGGCATCGGAGCGACGAAGGCACCGCGTCCTTCCCGCGGGCCGGGTCGCAGGCCGCGGATCGGTACAACGTCGGGGATCACGGCCCCACCGCGCACGTCGGCGGGGACTTGGATCGCGGTGGGGAGGGTGTCGACCGCGAGCATGTACGTCTTGGCTTCGCCGTCGGGCGCCACGTCGCGCTTGGGCGTCTTGGCGCCGCCGCCGCACGTACAGGCGTGCAACGACGCAGTGAGGAGCGCGAGGAGCGTGGCGGTGCGGAACGAGGACATGCGCGGTCTCCGGTGGGCCGTGGCTAGCCCGTCGTCGGCCGCGGATCGAGGTTCAGAAGCTGTAGCGTGCGCGCGTCCAGATCAAGCTGCCGCCCGTCTCTGCGGCGCCGAACTTGCTGTACGCTTGTCCGAGTTGGACGAGCGCGCCGCCCTCCAACTGAAAGCCTTGGCCGAAGTTCCACGACAGCGAGGGGTAGATGACCGCGGAGAAGCCCTCGGGGGTGAACATCGAAAAGTGCGTCAGGGTCCGCTCACCCTTGTCGGCGTCGTAGCCACTCTTCCAGACACCCACGACGTCCCAGAGCGTGAAGATGCGCAGCAGGCCGCGCTGCGCCGCAAACCGCACATCGGTCCCCCACACGAGGTAGTCGCCGAGCCGCGGCTTGAGCCACTCCTCCGCGCACGTCTCCCCCTTGCCGGAGAACGTGCGGAGGTCGAGACAGCTCCCGATGCTCTCGAGGTCCGACCGCACGCCAGAGGCGCGCACCTGCCACCCCTTGGTGATCCAGTCCCCGGCGCCGAACTCGTCGACCATGCCGTGGACCCACTGGGTGTTCATGTACAAGTGACGGTTGAACTGGTAATCGAGGCCGAGCGTCCACTTGGCGAACGGGGTGCTTGGGACGACCCGATTGTCGCCGTCGGTCGGGTACGGGTACGGCCCGTCCTTGGTGATCGGACCGAACTGGATGGCGTCCTGCGTGACGTCGAGGCGGACCTCCTGAGGGAAGATCACGGCGACCTCGATCCGGTAGCCGATCGCCTTGAACGACTTGTGGATCTTGCCGAACGGGTTCATCTCGCCCGTCATGTTGAAGCCGAGCACCTGCATCTTGGGCCACGTCAGCGTGACGTCGGAGGCGAGCACGCCGTCGATGCAGGCGACGCCCTCGGGTGCGCTGCTCGGATCGGAGCCGTCCTGGCACGCCGGGGCCTGCACTTGGGTCGTGGTGTTGCGGATCGGCTGCGGGATGTCGGAGAACCCGTTGTAGTAGGAGATCGCGATGTCCTGGCCGCCGAGTTGGCCGCCGATTCGGGCGAACGCCTGCATGTTCTTCGCCGAGAGCTCGGGGAGCTCGAGCGCGACGCT
>JBJONI010000333.1:0-3841 GCA_046051915.1 Pseudomonadota bacterium | reverse complement strand
CGGGGTTGAGCACCTCGTCGGCCCCCACGGCACGCAGGATGAGCGCATGGGTACGGTCGGTGGCGCGCGCGATCAGGCGCTTGGCCCCCGCGCGCTTGAGCAGGGCGGTGACGACCATCGACGCCTCGCGCCCGTCGTCCCCGATCGCGCAGATGCAGGCTGTCCACCGGGGCGGATTCAGGCCAGCGAGCACGTCCTCGCGCGTTGCGTCCGCTTGTTCGGCGTGCGTGGCGTGCATCTTTGCGGCTTCCACCCGCGATTCCTTCACGTCGACCGCCATCACTTCGGCGCCGTGCTGGTGCAACTCTTCCACCAACGCCATCCCGAACTGGCCGAGGCCAATCACCAAAAAACTCTCTTTGCGCGGCATGGAGGCTCCAGGGTCAGCCGACGGGGACTTGACCGAGCGGGTAGCGGGTGGAGGTCGTTCGGGCGGTAGCGCCCAACAGCAACACGAGCGTCAGCGGCCCCACCCGCCCGGCGAACATGCAGCCCATGATGATCAGCTTGCCAACTTCGTTGAGCAGCGGTGTCCCGCCCACGGTGAGGCCGACGGTTCCGATGGCGCTGACGACTTCGAAGGCCGCGACATGAAACGGCATGGCTTGGGTCACCAAAAGGGCGAACAACGCGCCGAGGACCAAGCTCAGCCCGAGGACGGCGACGGCACCGGCGCGGTAGACGGTTCCATGGTCGAGGCGTCGGCCGAACGCTTCCACGTCCTCGCGCCCGCGCACGACCGCGCGAATCGCGAGCACGAGGACCGCAAGGGTCGTGGTCTTCGCACCGCCCGCCGTGGAACCGGGGCTGCCGCCGACAAACATCGCGAGCAGCATCACGAGGAGGGTGCCCCCCTCGAGGTGGGAGAGGTCGATCGAGTTGAATCCTGCCGTTCGTAGGGTGACCGACTGAAACCACGCGTTGTGAATCGCATCCGCACCGGAGAGCGAAGCGAGGGCGTTGCGCGCTTCGAGACGCCAAATCAGCCCGGCCGGCACGATCAGGAGCACCGCCGTCGTCGCCCATACCAGTTTGGCGTGGAGCGACAGCAGCGGGACGGGCGCCGTCGTCGCCTCGCTGCGGATCAGGCCGCCCGCGACGCGTTCGTCGTGGTCTGCACGCCAAGCCGCGAGGCGTGCCTGCAGCATTTGACGCTCCAGGCCCGGCATGGCGCGCTCGTAGATCCAGGTCGACAGGCCGGGGATGCGCCGGACCACGGCCCAACCCGCCTCGTGGACCCGCCGGGGCCCCGCGCTCGGCAGATGAACGAGCGCGGCAGGCAGCGACCAGCGCAACCGGTACCACGTGCTGCTCAGCACGCTTGGACCGAGCCCGCCAAAGATGATCAACAGCCCGACGCTGTGCAGGATCCACGGGTGGTGCTGCCACGGCACGAGGTTGGCGCCCGCGATCGTGAACCCTGCGTTGCAGAACGCGGAGATCGACGTGAACACGGCCGTCCACGCCGCCTCACCGACCGGCATTCCGGCGCCGAGGAAGGCGGCGAACAGCGACCCTGCTCCGACGGCTTCGATGCCTCCGGTGATCAGGAACACGCGTCGTAGCTCGCGTTCGAGGCTGACCTCTTGCCGTGCGCCGGCGAGATCGGCGGTGGAGCGGGTGGCTTGGAGGCTCAAGGCCTGGCGGCTCAACGTCAGCGCGAACGCGTAGAACGACATCACGCCGAGGCCGCCGACTTGGATCAGCGTCAGCAGGATGACCTGGCCAAACCCCGACAGGTCGGCGCCCACGTCGAGGACGGACAGGCCCGTCACGCACGTGGCGCTCACCGACGTGAACATCGCATCGATCAGCGGGATCGGTTGGGGGCGCCGCGTCGCGATCGGCAGCGAGAGCAGCAACCCGCCGAGCAGGCACTGGAGCGCGAAGGTCGTGACGAGCAACCGGGGCGGATGCGCGAGCAACGCATCCCACAGGCTCACCTCGCGGCGGCGCAGGGTCTCGCGCGGCGTGACCGCTGCCCCCGCGCTGAGGGCCCCGATCAGCGGGGCGAGGGGCCGGAGCAGGACGAAGTCCGGGGCGTACAGCGCCTCGAACCCTGCGGCCACCGAGAAGCCGATGCCGAGGCCCCATGCGGCGCGCTCCCGTCGTGTCGCGCACGCTGCGGCCACGCTCCGCGTCGCGAGCAGGGGGCCGACGGCGCCGAGCGCGATCGCCCCGGGCGTTGTCCACCAGTGGGGAACGAGGTGGCCCGCCTGCAAGGCGACCCACACGACGAGCCCGGACACCGCCGCCGCTCGCACGCTGGCGGCCGCGTCGGATGGCGTCCGCGGCGACGTCGGTCCCGTCGGACGTCGTGCCGCGGTGGGGCCGACCTCATCACCCATGGGCCACAGCAGCGAACCGACCATGAGCAGCGATGTCCAGATGAGGAACACCCAACCTGGCCGTTCGTAGCGAGGCAGCGCCGCGGCGAAGGCGGTGGCGAGCAGGCCGAGGGAGCCCAGCGCCTGGGCCGTCGTCGGGAAGCGCCGTCCGAGGGCGGCCGCGGCGGCGAGGCACACCGACCCCAACCACGCGGAGGCGGGGACGACACCCGCTTGCGTCCAGGCTTGGGCAGCGGGAAACGCCCACAAGGACGGCTGGACGGGTACGGCGAGAAGGCTCGAGGCCGCCGCAGCCACGGCCAGCGCGCCGGTCGCCGGCCGCAAGCGATGACGAGGGTCGGCGTCGTGGTCGAGCGGGTCGGCGCCGCAGGGTCCGCGTTCGTCGGGGTCGTCGTCACCGGAAGTGCGCGGCGTTCGGGACGTTTCGCTGGTCTCGGCGTCTGGGGTCTGCAAGGCGTCCTCCCCCGTCCTCGGGAGGTCTAGCCGTCGAGGCGCCATCGTGCCAAGGGGGGGCGTTCTGGGGGCCCGCATGGAAGACGCCGCGCAGCGACACCGCCTCGGCGTGGCGTGGATGGTATTCACCAGCCTGCAGTTCGCGGTGATGGGGTTGTGGGTCAAGCTCGTCGCGGCGGAGGTCCCGAGCGACGAGATCGTATTTTGGCGGTCGTTGGTGACCTTTGTCGTCCTGCTGCCCTTCGCGATGCGCACGGGCGAAGCGTTCCGCCCGCGCGCGGTTCGGGCGATGGTCCTGCGCGGACTCACGGGGACGGCTTCGATGATGAGCTACTTCTACGCCATCCAACGTCTGCCGCTCGGCGACGCGGTGATGATCAGCTACGCGAGCCCGTTGGTCGTCGCGCTGCTCAGCCCGTGGGTGCTTGGAGAACGCCCGTCCTCGCGGGTGTGGGGGGCGCTGCTGCTCGGATTCCTCGGGGTGGCGCTCGTGGCCGGTCCGAAGTTTCAGGCGGATCCGCTCGGCGTGACCGCCGCCCTCGCGACCGCGCTGTTCGCCGGTTTGGCCTACCTGTACGTGGCGGAGGCGAGTCGGACGGAGCGCAACGACACGATCGTCCTGTGGTTCGCGGGCATCGCCGCCCTCGTGACCAGTCCCGCGCTCCTGCCGGCCCCCACGGTGCCGTCGACGGGGGTGGCATGGACCCTCACCGGCGTCGGGTTGATCGGCTTGACGGCGCAGCTGACGATGACGCGGGCGTACCAGTACGGCGCGGCGGCCTCGATGTCGTTGTACGGCTACGTGACGCCGGTCGCCGCTTGGGGGTTGGGGTGTCTGGCGCTGGGCGAACCGGTCAGCGTACAGGGCGCGGTCGGCACGGTCCTCGTGGCTGTGGCGGGCGTGATCGCCAGCCGGCGCTGACCCTCAGGGCGCCGCCGACTCCGGGCGTCGCGCCAGCCAGGCGGCCGCGGGGAACGAACCACACCCCACCGCGAGCAGCCAAGACGCGGCGGCCCCGCCCCACGGGCCGAAGGCGGGG
>JBJONI010000332.1:0-3297 GCA_046051915.1 Pseudomonadota bacterium | reverse complement strand
CGACGCGATGATCGGCTGGAACAGGTCGGTGTCGTAGTTGGAGTAGACGCCCTGACGCACTGCGGCGAGCCGCTCGAGCCCCATCCCTGTGTCGATCGACGGCCGCGGCAGGCGCGTGCGGGAGCCATCGGCCGCTTGGTCAAACTGCATGAACACGAGGTTCCAGATCTCGACGTAGCGGTCGGAGCCGCCCGCGGGACCACGCGTGTCGTCGGAGACGGCGGCGCCATGGTCGTAGTGGATCTCGGTGCACGGACCGCACGGTCCGGTGTCGCCCATCGACCAGAAGTTGTCCTTGGCGCCCAACCGCTGGATGCGTTCTGCCGGGAAGTTGACCTTCGAACGCCAGATGTCGAAGGCCTCGTCGTCGTCCTCGTAGATCGTGACCCACAACCGGTTGGGGTCGATCGCGAACGTGCCCGTGAGGAGCTCCCATGCGTAGGGGATCGCTTCCTCTTTGAAGTAGTCCCCGAACGAGAAGTTCCCGAGCATCTCGAAGAACGTGTGGTGGCGCGGGGTGCGACCCACGTTTTCGAGGTCGTTGTGCTTTCCGGAGACGCGCAGGCACTTCTGTACGGTGGTCGCACGGCGATCGTCACGCTTTTCCAACCCGGTGAAGACGTCCTTGAACTGGACCATGCCGGCGTTCGTGAAGAACAGCGTGGGGTCGTTGTGCGGGATGAGCGGCGAACTCCGCACGATGGTGTGACCCTGACCCTCGAACGACTGGAGGAACGTCTTGCGGATGTCGGCGGCCTTCACGGGAACTCCACGGGGAAACGACGAGGCCGCTCAGCGTAACCGATGCTTCGGGCCGCCGCCCGAAGGCGGCGCTGGCAACGTTGGGGCGATGCGGCGCCCCCACGCCTCTCGACCCTAGGCCTCGGCTTGCTCGGCGCCGAAGGCGGCAACCCGTGCCGCGCCCTCGGTGGGCTTGGCGAGGATCGCGGCGCGGATCTTCTCGGCGGCGGCGGGGTTGGCCTTGAGCCAGTCGCGGACCGACTCGCGGCCTTGACCGACGCGCTCATTGTCCACGGAGTACCAAGAACCCGACTTCTTGACGATGCCGACCTCTTGTCCAAGGTCCAGCAACTCGCTCGCAGCGCAGATCCCCGTGCCGTAGTAAATGTCGAACTCGCACTGACGGAACGGAGGAGCAACCTTGTTCTTGACCACCTTCACGCGGGTGCGGTTGCCGATGTTCTCTTCGCCCTTCTTGACGGCGCCAACGCGGGCGACCTCCAGACGGACAGAGGCGTAGAACTTGAGGGCGTTACCGCCCGACGTCGTCTTCGGGGAGCCGTAGACGACCCCGATCTTGTCGCGGGTCTGGTTGATGAAGACCACCACGCAATCCGACTTGTGGATCGCGCCCGTGAGCTTGCGCAGGGCCTGCGACATCAGCCGGGCTTGCGCGCCGGGAGAGACGTCGCCCATGTTCCCCTCGAGCTCTGCCTTGGGGACCAGGGCCGCGACCGAGTCGACGACGATGACCTTGACCGCGCCGGAACGGACCAACACCTCAGCGATTTCGAGCGCTTGCTCCCCGGAGTCGGGCTGGCTGACAAGCATCTCTTCGACCCGAACGCCAAGGTTGCGCGCGTAGTTGACATCGAGCGCGTGCTCCGCGTCGATGAACGCGACGGCGCCGCCCTTCTTCTGGGCTTCTGCCAGAATGTGAAGGGCCAACGTTGTCTTACCGCTCGATTCTGCACCGAACACCTCGACCACGCGGCCCATGGGAACGCCACCGACACCCAGCGTCAGGTCGAGGGCGAGGCTGCCGGTGGAGATCGCCTCGATCGGCGGGATCTCGGCCGAGCCGATGCGCATGATGGCACCCTTGCCAAAGCTGCGCTCGATGCTGGCGATCGCGGCGTCGATGGCTTGGTCGCGCTCGTTGGCGGCGCGGTCGATCGGGGAGCTTTTGGCGGACATGGCGGACCTCAGGGAGAAGGATGGAGGGGCGGGGGAGCGGTGGGCGTCTCGACACGACGCCACAGGGCATGGAGCCCATGGACGAGCGCGCGAGCTTGGACGACGTCGCGTCCGCCCGAGAGATGCAGGGCTTGGTGCGTGGTGCCGTCGGGCCCGGCAACCGCGAGATGGACGGTGCCCACCGGTTTGGTGGGGGTGCCTCCGTCGGGTCCGGCGATGCCGGTGGTCGCGAGCGCCCAGTCGGCCCCGGAAGCGTTCCGCGCGCCTTCCGCCATCGCACAGGCCACCTCGGCGGACACTGCGCCGTGGCACGCGATGACCTCGGCGGCGACGCCGAGGCGGCGCTGCTTGGCCTCGTTGGCGTAGGCCACGATGCCTTCAAGGAACCATGCGCTCGTGCCGGGCTGCGCCACGCAGGCGGCCGCGATGCCTCCGCCAGTGCAGGACTCGGCGGTGGCCAGCGTTTGACCCCTCGTGCGCAGGGCGTCTCCGACGGCGCGCACCAGCCGCGGGATGTCTCCAAGACCCCCTGGGCCTTCGTCCACCGCGAACACGCCGCGTCCGAGCGCCTGCTGCACCTCCGCGACGAACGCGATGCGGGCGTCGGCCGGCGTGTCGATCGCAAACTTGAGCTTGACCGCGACGACGCCCAGCCCGGCGCGCGTGCCGAACACACAGCCTGCGGGGGCATGCGCAAGCACGGGGCGGAGTTGATCTTGGATCCACGACTCGCTGAGTCCCGCGGTGTGCAAGGTGACCCGCGGCGTTGCAGAGCCTGCGAGCTGCGGCAGCCATGGGGAGAGGTGGGTGGCCCACATCCCTTTGAGCTCCCGCGGTGGCCCTGGCAGACACACGATCATGGCCTGCGGGGTTTCGAGGCGAAAGCCGGGCGCGGTGCCGAATGCGTTGTCGAGTCGAACGGCGCCTCGCGGCAGCAAGGCCTGCTTGCGGTTGCTCTCGGGCGGGACGCGGCCGGCACGTTCGTAGTGCGCTGCGATCTGGGCCCACGCCACCGGGTCGAAGACGAGAGGCGCGTCGAACGCCTCTGCGACCGCCTCGGCCGTGAGGTCGTCGGTCGTCGGCCCGAGGCCACCGGTGGACAGAACGAGGCGAGCGTGTGCCGCGGCCCGTGTGAAGGCGAGGATGAGGTCGTCGCGCGCGTCGCCGACGACCGAGCGTTCACGGATCTCGATGTTGGCGTCGAGGAGCTGTTCGGAGATCCAAGCACCGTTGGTGTCGACCACTTGGCCCGACAGCACCTCATCACCTTGGCTGAGGATCCAAGCCGAGGGGCCGAGGCGGGCGGCGCTGGTGGAGGGGGTTGGGGACACGGAGGCTCCTGAACGCACGTACAGTAGC
>JBJONI010000331.1:0-3295 GCA_046051915.1 Pseudomonadota bacterium | reverse complement strand
CAGATCGCACGCGCTGCCGCGAGGAGGGGAAGCGTTCAGGACGGTGAGGTGGCGGTGCTGTGGGTGGAAGAGACGGGCGTTGGCGGAGGAACTTTCGTCCTTGTCGGCGATCCCGCGCTTGTGCGAACGTGGGGGGCTCGCTTGTGCGAAGCGGGGCATGGGCGCGGTGGCGGGCCTTCTGGACGGTTTCAGGGCAAGGTCGCGTCGTTGCGGGCGGCGGCCCAGGCGTGGCGGGAGGGCCGATGAGCGTAGAGATTGAACGTAGGTTCTTGGTGTCGGGCACGCCATGGGACGGTGCCGTTGGCGTTCCGATGGAGCAAGCCTACGTCGCCTGCGAGGAAGGCCGGACCGTTCGCCTTCGCCGCGCCGGTGGCCGTGCCACGCTGACGATCAAGGGCCCGACCGTGGGAGCGACCCGTCCAGAGTTCGAGCTCGTCGTGGACGAAGCCTGGGCGGCGGCCTGTGTCGAAGCGCTCGCGCCTCCGGGTCGGATTCGCAAAACGCGGTACCGTCTCCCCGTGGGCCGGCACGTGTGGGAGGTCGACGTGTTCGAGGCGGACAACGCGGGGCTCGTGCTCGCGGAGATCGAACTCACCGCCGAAGAGGAGACGTTTGACCGTCCAGACTGGCTGGGCGAGGAGGTGACCTTCGACGGGAGGTACACCAACGCCGCGCTGTCGCGGCGACCTTGGACCACCTGGGCGGCGCGATGAGCGCGACGTGGACGCTCCCCGCGGGACGTGACCTCGCGGGCCTGTGCGCCGCGCTGGAGGTGTCCTTGGACGCCTCGGCAACGCCGTGGTCGTTGTGGGATGCGCCCGAGCCTTGTTTGATCCCTGCCGGGCTCGCGTTGTGGACGTTTCCGAGCCCAGCCGGCCCGACGGCGGTGGTCGTCGAGGACGCGTCGCGCGTGACGATGTCGTTGCGGCTCGCCAAGGCACCCGGGGTGGGCGCTTGGTGCCGCGCGGGACCCACGCGGTCGCGCATCGACGGCCTGCGCGGAGATCGGCCGTTGCGCCCCTTGTTGGAGGTTCCAACGGTGGGTGGGGGGCGGTCCGACGGTCGCGTCCGTGTGTGGGTCCGGTGTGGCCCGGTGCCAGGGCTGTACGACGCCGTTGAGACCGAGATCCGCGTCGAGCGGGCGGGGAGCGATGCCATCGCTTGGCGCGCTGCACTGCGCAGGTTTGGCGCGGTCCGTGGCCGCCCACCGATCGCCGCGCTCGTCGATGCGGTCGGTGCTTGGCGATTTGGGGTCGCGTCGACAGCCCTCGACGCGTGGGCCCCGATGACACAGGTGGCGCGCGCAGGTCTTGCGCCGGCCTTGCGGGCGCTCGTGCGCGCGGCCTCGCACGCCGACGCCGACGCGGCGCACGTCTGGGTGGACGTCGCGTCGGAAACGCGGGTCGTTCGGTGGTTCCTCAAGGCCCTGGGGGAGTCCACGCCGGCCGCCGAGGCGCTCGTCCGACGCGTTCGCCGGCTGCAAGAGGTGGCCGATGCGCAGGTGGAGGGCGGTCCCGATCCGGCCCATCGAGCGGTGGCGACGTGGCACCGCAAGGGCGAGGCCGGGCGTCTGACGGCGGCGGTCGACGTCTGGCTTGCGGCCCCGACGGCCCCGAGCGACCCCGCTTGGATCGAGGTCCGGCGTTGGATCTACGGCCTTGCGTCCGAACTCTCCGGGGATGTCCTCGAAGGTGGGCCTCCGATCCGCGCGCGCCGCAAGGCGGCGAAGCGCCTCGTCTGGCTGGCCCGATGGTTTGGGCGCGTTCTGCCTGCAGGCGCGGGCGAGGCCCTGCGTGAGGCCGCCACCGCCGTGCTGGAGGATGCGGACGCGGTTCGGAACCATCGCGGTCACGATCGCGAGGAGGCGCACGCGATGCACGCCCTCGCGCAGGCGGTCAGCCTCGCGATGGGGGACCCGTCCGCGGCTTGGGCTGCGGCGCGTTCCACTGCACCCCGACGCTGAAGCCCACCCCGTCCTTGCGCTGCTCCGCGAGCTCCGCGCCGGTCCGTTGCCGGCTCGGCCAGTCGAGGAGGTTCGTCGTCCGGAGGCGCAGTTGGAGGTCCTGCGGAAGCGGGATCAACCCCACGAGGTCGAGGCGATGAACCGGGAGTTCGTAGGTGTCGGGGATACCCGACTGGCCGACGTCGAGGATCCGAGGTCCGAACACGTTGTAGAGCAGGCTCACGCTGATCAGCGATTCCGGGTTGTCGTAGCCGATGCTCGCGTTGACCACCCACGGCGATTGCCCTTGCAGCGGACGTTCGCTGCTGGTGTCGTTGCCCGCACGGTCGCCGAGGTCGATCCTCGAACGAATGAACGCCGCGTTGCCCGAGACGTACAGGTCGCGGATGGCTTCGTGGAGCCCCTCACCGGTGACGCGGAAGTCCACCTCGACGCCGAGGTTCGTCGCGCGCTCTGCGTTGGCGAACGTCGACGCGAGGCCCGAGACGGCGCTCACGGCGGTGACCTGTTCGATGGGGTTGCGGAAGCCCTTGTAGAAGCCCGCGACGCTGAGGTTCTCGCCCGGTCGCGGGTACCACTCCCACCGCACGTCGATGTGATCGATCAAGCCACGTTGCAGCTCGGGGTTGCCGTAGTACAGCACGCCCGTCCGGAAGTCATTGAACGGAACGGTGGACAGCTCTCGGAACTCGGGCCGCGACAGCGTGCGTCCGTAGCCGAGCCGCACGAGCATCGTCTCCGGCTTGTCGCCCGGGAAGATCGCGAAGGTCATCGTGGTGGACGGCAGGACGTCGGTGGTATGCAACCGGGCTTCGACTGGGACGTTGTCGGGGTTGAACAGCTCGAAGGTCGACACCGTCTGCGTGGAGTCCTCGACGCGGGCACCGCCCATCCAGCGGACCCGGGCGTGCAGGGGCAGATCGGCCATGAGGTAGCCAGCGTACAACGCTTGCTTTGCGACATAATCGTCGGAGTTGCTCGTGACCTCCTCGATCTGCGCGTAGCCGCCGTCGCCCGGTTCGGAGGCGCCGATGTTGTCAGGGGTGAGCAGACCGCCGATCGTGCCGTAGAGGTCGAGGCCGTCCACGCCGCGCAGCTCGTACGAGAAGCGGCGTAGGTTCGAGCTTCGGGTCCGCTGCACGACCATCCCGCCCGCCTTGATCATCCCAGGCCGGGACGCCTTGCGGAGCACGCTGTATGCGAGGTCGGCTTGGACGTCGTGGTTGACGTCCTTGAGGTTGCCCCACGCCATCTCGTTCCACGTGCCGCGCTGGCTGATGGCGTCGCCAGCCTCGGTCTCCACGTACGTGCCCTCGCGTCGGTCGGGGTCGA
>JBJONI010000330.1:0-2558 GCA_046051915.1 Pseudomonadota bacterium | reverse complement strand
CTCCCGCTGACCGTTCTCTTGGAGCTTCTTGTTCCAAAGACGAGGATTCTAGAGATCTATTTGAATATCGCCGAGACGGGACCGATGGTCTTTGGGTTCGAGGCGGGCGCGCAACACCACTTCGGCAAGTCGGCGGACAAGCTCAGCGCGACCGAGGCGGCGCGGTTGGTCGCGGTCCTCCCGAACCCCCGCGTTTGGAAGCCGACCGGGGGATACGCCGGCAAGCGTGCGGCGCGGATCCTTCGCAACAGCGTGCCGTTTCCGGGAGAGGCCGGGTTTGACGGCATGTCGGAGCGCGCGGGGGAGCACGCATGGCCATGGGGCCTCGTCGACGTGGGGCGCTAGCGCTGATCAGGGCGTGACGTCGGCGCAGCCCGGCGGGGCGACCAGCGTCACCTCGGCCGTCGTCGATGCGTCACCGAGCGTCGCCGTCACCGACGCGAGGTTGCTGCAGCCCCACACCCCGCCGACCCCGGTCACGAAGATCTGGACGCGCTCCGCCACGAGCGCCGTCCCGGCTTGGCAACGGAACGGTGGGTTCGCGTACGTCGTCTCGGCTGGGGCCTCCGCGCCGGTGTCGAGGAACTGGGCCTCCACGTCGACGGTGATCGTGAGGTCGGGCCGCAGGTCGTCGAGGTGGGTGCCGGCGATGTCGACGTAGGTGTGAGACCCCCCTTGAGGTCCAAACTCGATCGGGACGCGGTCGTCGGGGGTCCAAGGCACGACGGCGTCACCTTGGCGCGTCCCGAGCGTGAGCAGGGCGGGGGTGCCGGCGTCGGAGCACGGATCGTTCGGGTCGCTCGAACGGCATGCGGCGAGAACGAGGAGGAAGGTCGTGGTTCGCATCGGTCCTTTCGCGCGGTGGCTCGCGAGGCGAGATAACGCTGTGTCATGGATCTGACAGAGCTCAACGACGCGCAACGGGGCGCGGTGACGGCTGGACCCGGGGTGCACCTGCTGATCGCCGGCGCTGGTACCGGTAAGACGCGGACCTTGGTGCATCGCGTGGCGTGGCTCGTCGCGCAGGGAACGCCGGCGTCGCAGATCGTGCTGCTCACGTTCACCCGTCGCGCGGCGCGGGAGATGCTCGACCGCGCGGCGGCGCTCGTCGGGGAGGACGTGCACCTCGTTCAGGGGGGCACGTTTCACGCGTACGCCTTGACCCACTTGCGTCGTCACGCGCATCGGTTCGGGCACGCGTCGGGCTTTACGCTGCTCGACGCGGCAGACGCAGAGTCGCTGTTCGGGTTGGTGCGCGGGGACGTCGTCGGCGCGTCGGCAGGTCGCCGGTTTCCGAAGCGTGGAACGCTGCACGATGTCCATAGTCGAGCGATCAACCTCGGTCTCTCGATCGCCGACGTCCTCGCGCGCGACTACCCCCAGTACCTCGCCGACGCCGACCTCATCCAACAGATCTCCGCCCGCTACGAGGCGCGCAAGCAGGCTCTGCACGCCTTCGACTACGATGACTTGCTCGTCAAGTTCGCGGAGTTGCTACGCTCCGAGGTCGGCCCGGACATCGCGCGCGGCGTCCAGCACGTGCTCGTCGACGAGTACCAAGACACCAACCGCGTGCAGGCCGAGATCGCGCTGCGCCTGCACATCGCGCACGGGAACCTGATGGTGGTCGGCGATGAGGCGCAGTCGATCTATGGGTTCCGGGGCGCGACGGTGCGCAAAATCCTCGACCTGCCGAAGATGCTCCCCGGCACCACCGTGCACCTCCTCGAAGAGAACTACCGCAGCACGACGCCGGTCCTGGAGCTCGCCAACGGCGTGCTCGCGGCGGCTGCGGAGGGCTACGGCAAGGTGCTTCGTGGGCCTCGGGGGGCAGGCCCGCTACCCGAGCTCGTCGAGGTGCTCGATGAGCACGAACAAGCCGATCACGTCGTGGCCCAGATCCTCGCGTGGCGCGAGGAGGGAAGGTCGCTTCGGCAGATGGCGGTGTTGTTTCGGAGCGCGACGCACGCGCACCTGCTTGAGGCCGTGTTGGCGTCCGTTGGGGTTCCCTACCGCAAGGTGGGTGGCCTCCGGTTCTCCGAGGCGGCGCACGTCAAGGACGTCCTGGCGCTGCTCCGGGTCGTCGTCACGCCAACCGACGCGCTGAGCTGGTTCCGGCTCGTCAGCCAGGCGGAGGGTCTCGGTCCAAAGGGGGCCGCGGTCCTTGCCGAGCGTGTGGTCGCGGCGGGGAGCCTCGATCCCGACGGGTACCGGGGCAAGCGCGCACACGCCGACCTGCTGAGCCTTCGTTTTGCGGTCGATGCCGTGACGGCGGTGGCGGACGACGTCTGCGCGGCCGTGGACGCAGCGGTGAGTTGGACCAAGGAGCGGCTGCCACGGAGCTACGACGACGCGAAGAAGCGCGCGCGGGACCTCGACAGCCTGCCGTTGCTGGCCGAGCGACACGCGACGCTGCGCGGGCTCCTCGACGAGCTCGCCTTGGACCCGCCTCAGGCGGCCGAGGTCGGCGCGGACGACGGCGAGGACGAGGTCCTGACCCTGTCGACGATCCATTCCGCGAAGGGACTGGAATGGGAGGCGGTCGCGCTGCTCCAGCT
>JBJONI010000329.1:0-3635 GCA_046051915.1 Pseudomonadota bacterium | reverse complement strand
GGTTGCGGTGTCTCGCTGTAGGGGAACAGCAACGGGTCGTAACAGACGCCGGCCGCGATCTCGTCGCAGCTGTGGCTTCCGAGGCACACGCGATGGGCGCGCAGGGCGTCCGCCGTGGCGTCATCGGTGTCGTCGTCGACCTGCGTGATTTGTCGCTCGCAGGTGGTGCGGCATTCCAGGCGCGGGACGTCACCGTCGAGCCCGCACCGCTCGAGCTTGCCGCACAACGCGTCACAATCCGGCGCGCACGCCGCTTGGACGCCGCACAGCAGCGCGACGGCGAGGACCGTGGGACGGCGCAGCATCAGTAGATCTTGGCGCAGTACTGGCGATCGAGCTTGTCGTGACAGACGTCGTCGTCGAACGACCAGACGCAATCGATCCAAGCCGCCGCTTCCTTTTCGTTGGCGAGCGTCGGCACTTCGCCGGCGAGGTAGATCGACTCCGGATCGAAGCGGCGGTCGGTGGGGGACGGCGCGGGACCGGGGATCTGCATGGCGGTGTTGCAGACCGCGACGCACTGGGCCTGCGCCTCTTCGGCGGTGAGGCTCTCGGGCGGCGCATCGCACCCTTCGGGTGGCGGGGCGTAGAAGCGGCGGCAGGTGGCCGAGCAGGTCGGGGCGCAGGCTTGCGAAGCAAGCGCGAATCCCAGCACCAAGAACGAGGTGGCAGCCGAGGAGGGGTGCGGGCGCATGGTCGTGCTCCGGTTCAACGGTCGATTCGCCACGAGGTAGGGGACCAGCCCGTGGAGGCAGGCGGGGCGGGGGCCGCCGGAGGTGCCTCGATCGTCGGCGTGAACGCCTGCGCGTCGACCGGCGTCGCCGCCCAAGTCGGCTCGGTGCCGGTGATCCGTGGCAGCCCGCCGCTGATGGCGACGTCGGGAGACGGGTTGGACGATGCGCGTGTGCCGTCGTGGTTCATGCGGGCCCCTGCCGAACGATGCGGTCGCTCTGTACCTCGAAACCGCGCGGCAGACGAGTGCCGGGCTCGCGACCCCCAAGCGCCCAGCCGCGCTCCGCGTAGGCTTCGGCGATCCGGTGTCGGACGCGTTGGCTGTCTTCGTCCTTGCGGAGCCACGCTTGCAGCAGCGACTCGGCGACGCCGTCGTCGGGTTGCTTGGCCAGCAGGTCGGCCGCCGCGTAGCGGACGTCCTCGTCGAAATCGGCGAGCAGCGGCGTCACCAGGCCGGCGATGCCCGGGTCGTTCTTGTCGCTGAGCCAAATGAGCAGGGCCTTCTTCTTCTCGGGGTGGAAGGCGGACGCCTTGGCTTCGGCGCTCAGCAGATCCTTGGCGGCCGACAACGCAGCCGCCGCGCCTTGCGTGGCGACCATCAAGCGCAAGCCGAGGGCGAAGTTCTTCGCGCGCGGCAGCCACTGGCGCAGCGGCTCTTCGACGCGGGTTCCGAGCCCGACCAGAAGCTTGAAGACCTCGTCCTTCTCGGCTTGGTCCTTGAGCTGTTGGCTCAAGCTGAGGTCGAACCGGGTGAGCAGGGCGTAGACCGCACGTGGCGACGCGTCCTCGGCGAGCCACCGCCACGAGGCCTCGCGGTCCTCGGGTTGGGCATCGCGGTTGGCCACCCGCAGGGCATGGCGCTTGAGGCGTCCCTCATGCGTGAACAGGTCGAACAAACCCATGAAGCCTCCGACGGGCGGGCAGGGGTGTAATCGCCCCGGCGCCATCGGCAAGCGGCGGCCTTGACGCCCGGCTCCAGCGCGTTACGCGGTGGGCGCCGCGCGGAAGTGGCGGAACTGGCAGACGCGCAGGATTCAGGTTCCTGTACCGAGAGGTGTAGGGGTTCGACTCCCCTCTTCCGCACTCTGAGCCCGTCACCTCGGTGGCGGGCTCGCTTGTTTTTGGTCATGGGTCCGCGTGGAGGCGCCATGACGTTGGACGAGGCGATGGCCGCGCTAGAGGCGCTCGGCTCGGAGAACACGCGGCGGCTGTGGCGCAACCACGGGGCCGTTCCGCCCATGTTCGGCGTCAAAGTCGGCGACATGAAAACGGTCCTCAAGGCGGCCGGCAAGGATCACGCCCTCGCGCTGGCGCTGTGGGAGACGGGCAACGTCGATGCGCGCTACCTCGCGGCGTTGATGTGCACCCCGGCGAAGATGAGCGTCGAACACCTCGATCGGTGGGCGCGGACGGCGAGCAGCCCGATGAACGCCACGTACAGCGTCCCGTGGGTCGCCGCCGAGTCGGGCAGGGCTTGGCCGCTGTTGCGGTCTTGGATCGGCGATCCCGCGGCCGCGGTGCAAGCCGTGGGCTGGTGGACGCTTGGGAGTTGGGTCGCGCTGACCCCGGACGATGCGTTGGACCTGGAGGCCCTGTCGGCGCTTCTCGAGGTGGTGCGCGGCTCGCTGCGGAACGCGCCCGACCGCGTGCGCAGCGCGATGGCCAACGCAGTCGCCGCGACGGGCATCTACGTCGCGCCGTTGCGGGCGCAGGCCATGGCGGTCGCGGAGGCGGTGGAGCCGGTCGTGGTCGACGTTGGCGACACGTCCTGCAAGGTGCCGCAACCGAGCCAAGGGATCGCCGCCGCGGTCGCGCGCGGTGCGACCGCGAAGCGCAAACGGGTCCGTTGCTGACACCGCGCCGCGGAGGGCTTGCGCCGTCCTCCGTGGGACGTCATCGGGCGTGGAGCGGAGGCGATGTGAACGATTCCACGCGCGGGCTGGACCCGGCGGACCCTCGCGACCCAGACCCGCGAGCCCGTTGGTTGCTGCTGATCCTGCCCTTGGCCGCCGTCGCGCTGTACTTCGGCTGGAAGCACATGTTCTTCCTCTGCGACGACAGCTTCATCGCGTTTCGCTACATCCTCAACCGCCGCCTCGGCTACGGCTACGTCTGGAACCCCCCACCGTTCGCGCCCGTGGAGGGCTACACGTCGTTCTCCTGGGTGGTTCTGCTCGACGTTCTGTGGTCGATCACGGGCTACGGCCCGCCCCGGACGGCGCCGTTCGTCGGCGGTTTGTGCGCGCTCGGTACCGTCCTTCTCACCGCTTGGATGGCGTGGCGCGTGCCCTTGCCTGTCCGCATGCAGGGGGCACGCCCGCTCGGCGTGGCGTTGGTGCTTTTGGGCCTGCTGTCGAACAAGACGTTCTTGGTGTGGACAAGCTCGGGCTTGGAGACGCCGCTGTTTGTCCTGCTGCACGTCGGTTGGGTCGCTTGGGCGACGTTGGGGCCGCGAGGCCCGCGATGGGCGACCGTCGGCGTGTGGCTTGCAGTTTCGATGGCGTTGACGCGGCCGGATGGGCTGCTCTACCTCGCGGCGACGCCTGCCTTGCTCGTGCTCGATCCCCTCACGGGTGGGGCCCGTCCCGCGTTGACGCGGTGGACGGCGCTGCCGGTCGTCGCCTTCTTCACCCACCTCGTCTGGCGCCGGTGGTTCTACGGGGCTTGGGTGCCGAACACGTACTTCGCCAAGGTGGGCGACCCATGGCCTTGGGGGGGATGGACCCACTTTTCGTTGTACGTCCTTGAGAACGGCTGGTTTCTGTGGGCGCCGCTGGCGGTGTTTGCCGTGTGGGCTGGGCTGCGGCGCGCGCGGGCCTCGAACCTCCCGGCCGCCTGGCTGGTGCCGGCCTTGGCCGTCGGCGTCGTGCTGTTCCACTTGGTCTACGACATCCTGATCGTCG
>JBJONI010000328.1:0-2749 GCA_046051915.1 Pseudomonadota bacterium | reverse complement strand
TCGAACATCTCGTTCGCGATCGCATCGTAGGCCGCGAGCTTGTCGTCAAACGACAGGGTCGCGTCGTCGGCCACCGCGAATAACCGGTCCCAATCAGGGACGAGGCGCGGCTTGCGCTTGGTGGCCGCGCAGAACACCGTCCAGCGGAGCAACGCCTTGACGAGCCACGGGAAGTGGAAGTGCAGGCTCGTGACTTGGCTATCGGGACACGCGTTCGCGAAATCGATCGGGTGGAACACGCCGCCCGAGCGAAGCGACTCGCAGGAGTTGAAGTCCCAGGCGAAGAACGCGTTGATCGTCCGGCAGATCCGGCGGAGCGTCGTCGCCTCGGCGTCGGTGAGGAAACCCGTGTCGGTCGTGTAGCGGTCGTGCAGCGGCGCGTCGGGGTTGTAGCGCACGAGGTTGACCTGCGGGCCCACCCCGATCGCGCGGACGAACATGTCCCAGTCCTTGACCCCTGCCTGCAGATGCTGCACGCGCGCGCCGGACTTGTCGTACGCCCGGTGGAGCGTGGCCTCGTCGGTCACTCGGGTGACGCCCACCCAGCCACCGCCGTCGTAGGGCTTGAGGAAGCTCGGGTAGCCGACCGCTTCGCCCACATCGCCGAGCTTGAACAGGCGGTTGTAGCGCTGCACCGTGACCTTGATGTCGCCCTCGTCCTGGTACTCCTTGGGCGGGACCATCCACGTCGTGGGGATCGGCATCCCAAGTCGCATCATCGCGCAGTACGTCGTGTGCTTCTCGTAGGCTTGGATGCCCCACGGGTTGTTGAGCACGTAGACGCCGTCCATCAGCGCGATCTTCTTGACCCACTCGCGGCTGGTGAAAAACCAGTGCGTGATGCGGTCGAGGACAAGGTCGTACTTGGGCTTGTACGACAAGTCGAACGGCTCCACGGTGACCCGCTCGACCGCGAAGTCGACGACGTCCTCCCCGAGCGGAATCTTGAGATCGAGCAGGCGGATCAGCGCCTCGTAGCTCGCGGGCCAGCAGAGGTCGGCGCCGAGCGACAGGCCGATGTTGCGCGTCAGGTTGGCCATTGCGTCCTCACTCGTAAGTCATCCACAGGGAACCCGGGAACAGGTAGGTCAACCCCTCCCGGAGGCGATCGCGCCACGCGATCCAATTGTGACCGTCGGCGGCCTCGACGAAACGGACCTCCAGGCCGGCGGCCTGAAGCTTCGGCGCGAGGCTTCGATTGTACGTGATCAGGCCCTCGAAGTGTCCACAGGACATGTAGACCTTGGCCCCGATGCGGCCGGGGTCGCCGCGGAGGTTGTTCACGAACTTGACGACCGGGTCCCACAGCGGGCCCCGCCCGTGGTGGCCGACGTCGGTGAACACGAAGCTGCCCGACTGGAGCAACAGGCGCTTGAACACACCCGGGTACGTCCACGCGGTGAACAGGCTCGTGACGCCGCCGAACGAGGCCCCGCAGACCCCCCGCTCGCTCGGTTCCCGGCTGACCGCGTAGCGCGCCTCGACCGCTGGGAGCAGCTCCTCGACGACGAACCGAGGCTGGCGCGGGTCTGCGCCGTACTCGCGGTTTCGGTCGACGCCCGAGGTGAACGCGACGACGAGGGGCGCGACCTCGTGGCGGTGGATCAGGTTGTCGAGCACCTCGACGAACGCCGCGAACCGGCGGTAGTCGTTGCCGTCGTGGACCACGAGCAGCGGGTAGACCTTGCTCGGGTCGTACTCGGCCGGCAGGTAGACGTCGATCGGTCGTTCGCCCCCGTAGACCTCGGTCGGTAGCGCGAACGTCTCGACCCGCCCGCGACGGACGCCGGGGTCGGGCACCACCCACGTGGGGTCGACGTAGCCCGGCATCGGACAGACGCTGTTGCTCCCGAACGGGTCGAACGCTCGCCGCGGGTTGAGCGGGTCGCGCGTCCAGCCGTCGCGACCGTTGCGACGCACCAGGAGCTTGTACTCGACGCGTCCTGCGTGCGGCAGCTCCATCGTCAGGTACCAGGCGTTGGTCTTGCCCAACCGCGTGAAGCTGAGGCTCGACTCGAGGCCGAACACCCAGTGGAGCAGCGTGACGCTCTCGAGCGGCTCGCCGTCGTAGTAGAAGAACGTCGCGGTGTCGCCCGAGACAATCGGGAACGTGTTGTTCTCGATGAACGCCCGAATTTCCGTGTCCGCGTCCCGGCCGCGCAGGCGACGGAGCAGCTCGACGATCCTATCCATCGACCCCTCCCCACGCGCGCACGTGCCCGTCGCCCGACAGGTGCAGCACCGCACCGGGCGCCCCCTCGTTGACCCACCGCAAGCCATCGTGACGCAGGGCCGCCCCCTGTTCCAGACCCAAGCACGGCGACGGACCAAAGCGGGCCGCGAGCAACGCCACCCGGGCCGGATCGTCGAGCCGGAGGCGCTGGCGGGCGTGCGGGAGGAACACGGCGTCGGGGAACAGACCGACCCCACGGTCGAACAACTCAGGCCACGTCGGCCCTTCGGGCGGGTCGTCGTAGAACAACACGATGCGCTCCGACAGCGCCATCGCGCCCGCCGACCAGCCGATCACCGCCGCGCCGCGCGCGTTGGCCTCGTGAATCAGCGCGCCGACGCCGAAGTAGCGCAACCGGTTGCGGAGCACGCCCACGTTGCCGCCGGCGACCAGCACCGCGCTGCTCGCGGCGAGCGCGGCCTCGATCTCGGCGCGCCGCGGCGCGATCGCCTCGTGATCCCACGGACGCAGGGCCTCGGGGTGCGCGGCGGTGATCTCGGCCATCACGTCGAGGAG
>JBJONI010000327.1:0-2602 GCA_046051915.1 Pseudomonadota bacterium | reverse complement strand
GGGCGTGAGGATCAGCACGTCGCGGGGCTCGAGATGCGGATGCTGCTGGAACAGCCTCAGCAACACATCCCGCAGCACCTCGACTTGACGGGTGGGTCCGTGGCACCCGTGGACCTCCAGGCTGTCGTCAGCGGGCGACCACCGCCGTTCCGCACGGCGCGACGCCAACGTCTCGCCGCCGACGGCCTCGCGAAGATCCCGTTGCAGCCAAGCCAGGAGGCGGTCTCCTTCGCCATCGACCGATTCGCCCCCCTCCTCGGCGGACGGATCCACCACGTCGATCTCGTGGGCCTCGGCGTCCAGGTAGGCCTCGACGGCGTCGCGGGTGGTGCGACCGAGCGCGGTCAACAGCGGGTGTTGTTCCGCGACCTCTGTCCACGTCTGGACTCGCTCCCCGGCCCCCGACGGGGTGGCGGCATCGCGCCGAGACGCCCGACGAAGCTCGGCCCGCGTGCGGTGGTCGCCGATGTACGCATCGGTCGGCAGGATCGGAAAGAGGTGCACGTCACGAACTTCCGCGACACGCGCCCACGCCTGCCACCACAACGGCGGCATCGAGACGACCCCGAAGATGTGGAGGGGCGCACCCGGCGCCGGCTTGGCGAGAGCGAGCTGCCGCGGCGGCGGAGGCCCAACACCGTCGGCGACGGCCCGCCAGGCCGGCGCGAGCCAAGCGAACCGTGGGTCGTGCGGTAGGGCGTCGGCGTCGAGGGCCTCGTGGCGTTCGAAACCGATCGTCCATGTGGGCCGAAACAACGCGACGCGATCCAAAATATCGGCCAACTCCCGCGCGAGCGTGTACCGGTCGCGGTCGATGACCCCGTGCGGCATCCGCGTGCCGTCGGCGCCGGCGGTGACGCGCCGGGTCTCGAGCCACCGCATCAGCGGCGCGCGCTCCGGCGTTCCCTCCGCGGCGTCGCGCCGAGCGGCGACGTCCATTGGCGTCGGACCGCCAGCCCCCGGCGAGGTGTCCGACCCGTCGTCGAGCCATCGCAGCACACGCCACGTCATCGCCTCGGGCCGCCACGCGGCGTCGGCCGCCGACATGCCCAACGCCTCCGCCAACAGCGCGGCGGGAAACGGAAACGAGAGGTTCGCCACCACCCCGAGCAGCCGCGCGAGGCGGTGACGGAGCCAACGCTCCATCCCGCGGCTCCCTACCGCCACGGCGACCGGGTGGATCGGATCGTCCGACGCACCCGCGCGCAACACATCGGCGAGCGCCGCCGCCGACGCCTCCGCGCGCCCCGCCCTGTGGACGAACAGCCCCGCCACCCTCGCCTCCCCGCGCGACGCCGGGCGTCGCTTGACCTCTTTGGTGGGTCCGGGGCTGGCCTGCAAGCGGCCCACGCGACCCGTCGGACAGATTCCGTCCGAATGGCGGACTCAAGGGGCGTCGAGCCACCCGACCTGGATCGCCGTTGTCGTGTCCCGGGTCTCGAGGTGGCGAACACCGGACAGGATCACTTCGTCGGTCTGCTCTGGGAGGCGTGCCGTGACCTCCCCCCAAACGAGGGCCCCGACGCCCAGAATCTCGTCGGTGCGACTCCAGAGGGCGAACCGACGCGCGCCTTCGGCCCCCGGCCGGCGACGCAGCGCCTCGAGCACGTCGGATCGACCGCTCACCTCCGCCCAGCCGTACCGCGTCCCGGGCCACAGCCCGGCCACGCGCCCGCACGTGGGGACCCAACCTCCCGTCGGCCAGCAGGAGGCCAGCCCGAGGTTCGCCCCCGCGATGGCGACGAACGCGTCGACGCGGTCGGTCAGGGGATCGCCAACGTCGTAAGCGCCGAGGTCGTCGGCCATCGGGCCCCCAGCGATCGCCAAACGCGCGAGCGTCACGCCCATCGAGTGCGCGACGACGTCGATGTGCGCGGCCTCGGTGTAGTCCAGGACCGCTTCGAGGAAGCGCCGGACGGCCAGCACGTTGGCGCGGTCGTGGTCCTGCTGCGACGCCAGGAGCGGATCGCCGGGTCCCCACGTGGCCGCGAACAGCAGGCCCTCATCCCAGCCCGCCGCCGCGTACGCGGCCATCGGCGCGGACCAGCCGCCAAGCGCCCCACCGATGGCCCGGTCGCCGTTGCCGTGGACAAACACCACGGGGTCGTGCTCGGTGTCCGTCGGGCGCGCGCCGCCCCCCACACCACCCGACGCCACGAGGTCGGACCAACCCCGTTGTTCCAGGTAAGCAGCGAACTCAGGGGCGAAACCACCGTCTCTCGGCGGCACCGCGTCTCCGTCGGCCGCGGTGTCGACGTCGACCTCCGCGGGCTCGTCCCCACCGATCGAGGGGGGGACCATCGATGCCGTGCCCGCGCCGCAGGCCGCCACGAGTCGCCACCACGTGAGCCACGCCATCGCGTCCTCCGGACGGGCGACCTAGCCTACCGGAGCGTGCGGCTCCAGCCACCTCAGGCAGCAGCCCGCCTCAGCCCTTCGGCGCGAGGCGCTCCACGAGGTGCCGGACCACCCGACGGTCGGCGTCGTTGAGCGACGACCACCCCGGGAGCCCCTCGGGGTCGGTGTTGACCTCTGCGGCCCCGCCGAGGAAGTCGCCAGTGGGAACGCCGAACGCGTCGGCGATGCGAGCGAGCGTCGCGAG
>JBJONI010000326.1:0-2891 GCA_046051915.1 Pseudomonadota bacterium | reverse complement strand
GGTATCCGCTCTTCCGAGCTCCGACACCTCGCCGACGCTTGGTCGTCCGCCTGCCCGATGCTCGTTCGAGAGGCCCGTGTACCGGATGCGGGACGGGTGCTGCTCCACGCGGACGGACGCTGGTGGCGACTCGAAGTACGGCCCTTCCCTCACGTCCGAGTCGAGGCCACGCCTCCCGCCAACCCGAAGCGGCCCCTGTCGTTTCAGGGCCTCCTGCGCGCGCGGCTGCCTGCGACCCTGCGCGAGGTGGAGGCGCTCGACAACGAGCGCCGCCTCTCGCTCCACTTCACGACGGGTATCCTCGAAGCTTGGTTCTTCGGGCGCGGACGGTTGTTCTGGCGCGAGGACGGACGCATCGTCGCAAGCAGCGACGGCCCCGTCGCCGCGGAGCTCACGCCGCCACCGCGGCCAACGGCACAGGGACGCGCCTCGCGGCTGCGACCGGACGACCCATGGTTGCATGCCGGCACGCTGTTTCCTGCCCTCGCTGCCGATGCGGCGGCACAGCGCCGTGCCGAGGCCGAGTTGCAGGCGCGGCGTCGGCGAGCCGCAGCCCTTCAACGGAAGATCGAGGCCTTGACGCGCGATCTCTCGCGCGCGCGGAGTGCGTCCGCGTTGCGAGAAGAGACCGACCTTCTCGCCGCGTACGCGCACCGCATCCCGCCGGGCGCGCGGGAGGCGATCCTCGAGGACTTCACGACGGGCGCCACGCGCTCCCTCTCGTTGGACCCGGCCCGTCCGATCCGCGCGCAGATCGCGGCGAGGTACACGCGATCTGCGCGGTTGGAGGCGGCGGTCGCGGACATCGAGGGCCGGCTGCGTCAGGCGATGGCGTCGCTCGACGAAGCGGGTGCGGTCGACCTCCACCGCGACGAGCGCTCCCGCGTCGAGATGCGCGCTGCGCCGCCCTACTGGTGCTGGACGGGTCCGCGAGGTGCGTCGCTCCGCGTCAGCCGCGACCGCCACAGCGCGACGGCGGTCCTCCGGGACGCGAACCCTCGCGACACCTGGTTCCACCTACGCGATCGACCTTCGCCCCACGTGATCCTTCGGGCATCGACCCCCGACCACGACGCCGAGCGCGCCGCGGTCGAGGTGCTCCTCGCGACCGCAAGGGTCGACTTGGACCACGACGTCGTCGTGCAGCGCGCCCGCCGGTGCGACGTGCGGCCCGTGAAGGGCGAACCGGGAAAGGTCCGTGTAGACCGCGAGACCACGACGCTCGTCCGACGCGCCCCCGACGCCCTGCGTGGCTGGCAACGCGACGACGACTCAGCCGATCACGAGGCGTAACACCGACTTGCCGCAGCCCACCGTGTCCTGATTGGCGAGGCGGGCCATCTGAACGCGACGCGCGTTGTGGTACGTGCCATTGGTGCTTGCGTCGTCGCGAAGGAAGATCATGTCGGGGCCAAACACTTCGAGGATCGCGTGGCGTCGGCTGATCTCGAGGTCCGTCAACGGGATCTCTCCCTGACGGCGACCGATCGCCATCGTGCCGCGATGCACCTTGAAGATCTTGCCTTGGTCAGGACCTGCGATCACATCGAGCCGAGCGTCGAAGCGCAACGGCAGTTGCAGGTAGGGCGCCAGCGTCGGCTCGCCTGTCGCCGGCTCCCGAACGATCTCCTCGTCGAGAAGCCAAGCGACACGTCCGTCGGGCGTCGTCGGCTCCTCGCGCACATCCTCCGCCTCGAACAGAAGCACGCGCGTCTCGCCGAGCAGCAGCTCCTGTCCTGCGTCGATCGGCTCGTCGGTCACCCGACGCCGGCCGATGTGCGTACCGTTGGTGCTGCCAAGGTCTTGGATATGGAACCGGTCATTCTTGAAAACGATCCGGCAGTGCGACGAGCTGATGAGGGCATCGTCCAGCAGCAGGTCGCCCTTCGTTCGCCCGATCAAGAGCGGTTGCTCGGGTCGGAGCGGGACGCTCAATCCCTGCCGAGGACCACTGACCACCCGAAGGAACCACTGCCCCATGCGTCGCCCTCTGAAGGCCTAAGCCGTGACCTGACAGGTCGACGACAGCCCGCCCCATGTGGCTGCCATGGCACGATGAACCCGTCCCGGCAACTCGCGACCGAGGACCGACGCCATGCCACGGCCCGCTGCGGCGAGACCGTCCAGATCGACACCGGTGGAGGCGCCGAGTCCCTGAAACAGGAAGACGAGGTCCTCCGTCGCCGCGTTGCCCGAGGCACCCGGCGCATACGGACACCCGCCGATCCCTGCGACGGATCCGTCGAACTGGCGAACGCCGAGACGCCAGGCTTCGTAGACGTTCGCGACCGCCATGCCGCGCGTGTCGTGCATGTGCATCGCCAAGCGATCGACCGGGACGCCCGCAGCGAGGATGGCGGAGACGACGCGTGACACGTCGGCCGGCGTACCGAGGCCGATCGTGTCTCCGAGGACGACCCGCGTGGCACCCAGCTCGTGGAGTCGAACCACCAGGTCCACCACCCGATCGAGCGCTTGCGGACCTTCGTACGGACACCCAAACACCGCCGAAAGATAGGCACGAACCGGAACACCGTCGTCGGAGGCCAATCGCAGAATCTGGGCGGTATCGGCCAGCGAGTCGCGCACCGAGCGGTTGATGTTGCGGCGGTTGTGCGTCTCGCTCACGCTCATGAAGGCCGCCACGTGGCGCGCGCCGGCCGCCAGCGCACGGTCCATCCCCACAGGGTTCGGGACCAGCACCCAATAGCGGACGTCCCTTCTCGGGGGCAACGCCGCCATCAACGCGCTCGCGTCCGCCAACGCCGGGATGCGGTCGGCTCGGACAAACGAGGTCACTTCGATGTCTTTGCAGCCCGCGGCGAGCAACCGATCGAGGTGGGCCAACTTGTGCTCAAGGGGAACGACGACCGGCTCGTTCTGGAGTCCGT
>JBJONI010000325.1:0-4570 GCA_046051915.1 Pseudomonadota bacterium | reverse complement strand
AGCGCGAACATCGTGCCACGGCTCCCACGTTGGCGACGGGGCGTTCGCCCGCATCGCGGGCAGGTAGACGTCGAACCCCGATGCGGCGAGGCGGTCGGCCAACGAACGGCCGTCCTCCCCGACGCGAAGGAAGCCACGAACGCCCAACCCCGGCGTCGGCAACACCACCAGCGGGACACCGCCCCGCGGCGAACGGACCGCGAGCAGCGTCCCCGCCCCGTCGGGTGCCTGCCAGCGCCCCACCCACCGGGCGTCGGTGCGGGGTCCACGAAACGGACCGCGCGTCGAAGGATGCAAAGCACGCCATGCCAGCGCGGCGAGGCGGTCGCCGACGGGTGCTGCACCGTCCGCCTCCAAGGACGACTCCTTGCAAACGGGCCGCAACGCGAAATCCATCGAGGCGTGGTCCAACGCGCGCTCCACACTGCAAGCCTACCCCAATCGGGCGTGCAAGCCTAGCCGGACCGACGGCGCGCCGCGTATCGGTTAGACGCAGCCGGCAAGGAGACGCGATGACCACGCCGATCGACACCGTGGAGGAGGAGGCCCTCACGCGCCTCGGGGCGCAGTTCTTGGAGGCGCTCGCCGCCAAAGAGGCAGGCCGGATCGACGACGCCGAGGACGCGCTACGAGCGATCATCGCGGTGGAACCTCGACTTGGTGAGCCCCACCTCGAACTCGCGAGATTGATGCTCGACACCGACCGCGTGACGGACGCCGAGGCGTATGCGCGCGAGGCCGTCGCGCACTTCGAGGCCACCGGGGCTTGGCTCGACGACGTCGCGCCCAACGTGCTTCAGGCGCTCGCGCACGCCACGCTCGCCGAGGCGTTGCGCCGGCGCGCAGATGAGGACGACGTGTTGTTCGGCGAGCCTGCCACCTTCCATGCCATCGTCGCCGAGGCACGGCAGCACTTCGAGGCTGCCCACGCCCTCGACCCCTCCGATGCGTACAGCAGCTACCATGCCTTCTTCCTCGGCATCCCGGGAACGAAGACCGTGCTGCCCGGAGAATCCCCCGACGTCCCCGACGAGGTGGACCCGAACACGGTGCTCCCTTCCTGACCGCGACGTCGGCCTAGAACGGCAAGTCCACCTCGACACTGCGGACGCAAGACACGCCAAGCGTCGAGCGGCTGCTCTCGGGCGTGACGATCACGTCGTACAGGCCCGCCGGCACGACGCGGCCATCGTCGCGGCGGCCGTCCCAGCGCCAGACGTCGACCGGCCCTGACGGTGACAGGCGGTCTTGGCGAATCCGCCTGCCCTGCCGGTCCCAGACCTCAAAGATCCACCACGAACCCGTTGCACTCGCGGTGATCTCCACATCCACCGCGTCGGCTTCGACCCCCGTGCCGTCATCACCGTCCGGCCGGAACCGGACGGGGTCGACCGCGCAATCCAAGACGTCTGGCGCCTCGACCTCCTCGCCGATGAGGATCTGGAAGTCCTCGCCCGACGGTCCCCAGCGACCGGCCAGGGCATGTCCGCTGAGGTCGCGGATCGAGGCATCGATCGAGAACGACCAAGATCCCGCGACGAGCGGCGCGTCCAGCCAGAACGTGACGTGTTGCCCCGTTGGGTCGAGTTCGACCTCGGCGATGCTGGGCGCGAGGCCGTAGGGCTCAAGCCACGCCACATCCACCGAGACACTCGAAGGGTCAAGCGGCTCGGAAAAGCCGACCTCGACGTGGTCGATCGGCGTAGCCCAAGCACCGCGCGGGCTGAAGTCCGACACGACCGGCGGGACGTCGTCACAGATCGCCTGGAGCACGCCCGCTCCCGACGCTTGCCCGTCCTCGCGACCCGCAAAGGCCGCCACCACGCCGCCCGACCGAAGGTCGGAAAGGGTCCAGGTCAGCCGACCTTCCCCGTTCCCGTCGAGCACCAGGGCCAACCCGCTCCCCGTCGGCGCGGCGCCCACGAGCGCCCCCGCCTCGACGCGAACGCCAACCGTCGCGCCCACCGCCGGACGCCCGTCGCACGTCGCCGCCGCGATCTCCAGCCCCAAAGGCACCGCCGCCGCCCCGCATGTTGCGACCGACGCGGCCGGAATGACGGCGATGGGTCCGACAGCGCCGCCATCGTCCTCGCCGAGCCACAACGGAATCTCGGTCGTGGCCCCGCACCCGCCCGCCGTGACGACGAGACCGGACGCGACGTGTTCCCCCGAACCGCGGACCCACACCCGGTCGAGCGCAGCCAGTGGCGCCGAGGCCGGACCGCCGTCGACCGCCACAGCGCGAACGCTGACCGGGTCGCCAACACGCCCGCTAGAACCCACAAAGTCGGTCGACAGGTCGGCTTGCCCCGACGGGCCGAGGCAGGCGACCGGCGCGGTCGAGCCGTTCAACCGCAACGAGGCTGTGGGCCCGTCCGCGCACGTACGCCACGTCAACACGTCCAAGGCGCCTGCGAGACCGCCGCCGACGACGTCGACACGATCGTAGATCGCGCCATCGCTCCACGTCAGCGTCGCGGAGCCGAAGCCGTTCGCGACCGGGAGCACCACCGGCCCGGCGCGACCGGAGGCCGCTTGGGCCGACAGAACGACGCTGTCGTCGGTCCGATTGCCGTACGCGTCCTGCAGCTCCACATCGAGACGAACCCGCTGACCCACCTCCACCCACGGCGATGAAAGCGCCAGGGCCAACGCAGCGGGGGCGCTCGGCCCGACCACCACGCCCGTCGACAGCCCCACCACGTCGCCGAGCGTGGCGGCGAGCGTCCAGGTACCGCGTCGGGTCACGGACACAGGGACCACCGCGTCCGCCGCAGCGCTGAGCGTCGCAGCCCATGGCCCGTCGCCGGTCCCTGGCGCCGTCACCGCCACCGTTTGCCCGAACCCGGAGTGCCATCGGTTGCCCCACGCATCGGTGACGCGCAGCGCGACCTCGAACGGCTCGCCTGCGCGAACCACCGACATCGAAGGCGTCACCTCGATGAGCGAAGCGGGACCGGCGACGACCTCGACGGGGAAAGCCGCCGACGCCGGCCGCCCGTCCCATCCGATCGACACGTACGCATCCGAACGCGCCGCGAAGAGCCGACACGCTGCCACCAGACGGTCGACCGAAGCCACCGCGGGCATGCAGTCGATCTCGTTCAGATCGTCGAGGAACCTCAGGCGGCTGACGTCGACCCCCACGGGGTCCGCGACGTTGCCATACACGTCGAACAACGAGACCTCGAGGGCTTGATCCGCGCCCGCGGTCCACACCAAAGGCGGCGCCAACAGGGTCGCCGAGACCGCGACGCCGGGCCGAATCCGCAGCGTCGGGGCGATCCCGGTGGTACCGGCCGCGTCGAGAACGACGAGGGACTCGGCGTCCGATGCCGAGGTGATGCGCATCGTGCAGAACGCGGGGGACGCACTGGTGCATTGCAGGTCGCTCACCGGGCCCGCGGCCGTCGAGACCTCGACAATCGTGCTCGCCCACGGCGCCGGGTTGCCGAACGCATCGACGGGACGCACCACCATCGCGAGCAGGTCTCCCGCGACGAGGTCTCGCGACGAGACGTCGATCACGAAATCCGCCACCGGGCCGGGCCGCACCTCAAAGGCGGTGGACACGCCATCCAGGCCGTTGAGGACGCGGATCTGCATGTCGGTGCAACCCGCAGTGCCTGTGGATTTTCGAGGAACCCACGGAAAGACCGCCTCCCCGTCCACTTCCGCAAGCCACGCGTAGGAATTGCACGTATCGGTGAACGCGAGGGTCCGCGGTTGTCCACGGACCACGTTGCCAAGTGCATCCACGACACGCACCTGGACGTCGAACGGAACACCGGCATCGGCGACGAAGCCGGCCGCCGGTGTGACAAACGAAAGGCCTACCGCGTCGCCGGCTTCGAATTGGAGGGTCGCATCGTCCGGCGTGATCCGATCGTCCGCCAACGCCGGCGCGGCGGTCACGGTGACGATCTCCGGCGTCGACATCCGAAACTGCACCCGGGCCTCGCCATCGGCGCCGAGCTGGCCCCGGAGCGTGCTCGTCCCTACCAGCGCGGCAGCATCGAGGCCGAAATCCGTGACCTCGACGTCGATCGGCGCCCCGGCCGGCCCTGTGAACGCGACCTCGACTTCGCGATCCTGCGCGATCGGCTGGCCGTCCAGATCGAGGAGACGAATCACCACTTCGGCCGTCTCACCCACCCGTTGGACCAGCGCCGTCGCTGTGACGTCGAGCCCCTCGGCGCGGTTGTCGACGACGAGGAACGGCTCGGGCACGACCCCCTCGCCTCCGAGCGGGCTGCGGACCCAAAGCTGCCACTCCCCAGGCGAGACACCGACAGGGACACGCGTCGCGAGCACACCCTCGCGGACCAGGTCCGTCCCGGCGAGGGGCACGGCGACGCCGTCTTGGCGCAGTTCGACGCGCCACGTCGGACGGGTCACCGCCGCGTCGTCGACGTTGTAGGTCGCCAGCGGGATCAAGCCGTCGCCTTCGAGCGTCAGCGACGTCTCTTCCCCATTGAACGCCCACGAAGGTGCAACCGTCAGGTGATCCGGAGACGGGGCCGACGGCCCGCACGCCATCAACGCCACCAGCGTGGACGCCCAGCGCCAA
>JBJONI010000324.1:0-5931 GCA_046051915.1 Pseudomonadota bacterium | reverse complement strand
GTGCGCACTGCGTCCTCAGAAGGCCTTTAAGACGAGGCGGGTCTGTCGCGCTGCGTGAACCGCAAGGCGTGACGACGCCGGAGTCGTACGGTACCGACTCGCCTGGCGCTCGTCAACGACGGCACGCGTCGACGGCGCGGCCGCGCTCCCGAGGCTCGTCGTCGTGGCGAAGCACATGCCGGTTTGGGTCGTGCTCAGGGCGCGCGGGTTCGGCGTCGTGCGCCGCATCTTCGAGGGGCAGAACGACCTCGACGTCCACGGTGGCGCCGCCTGGGCGAGGTCTGCCGCCAGGGCGCTCATCGGCCGCCGCCACGCCGAAGTCGCCCGCAGTTGGCTCCGGGCGGAGGGCATGGGGGGCGGGCAGATCGCGCAGCGGGCACCGCGCGACCCCCGGCGCTTGGACGCGACCCACGCCGCCTTCCGCCTTCAACCCTCCGCCGACGCGGGCGCCGGTACGTGGCGGGGCCGGTGTGACGACGGCATCGGCGCCGTCGCTGTGGGAACCCCCATCGGCGACCTCCGCCCGGCGCCTGCCGCCTCACCACCGCGTCGCGCCGCCCCCGTCCGCTCACGCCATCAGGCGCACGAGGAACAGCACCCACATGGCGGCCAAGATCAGGGCGCCGAGCGCGAAGGCGGGGAACCGGTACCGGATCTTGTTGTTCGTGCAGTGGATCACGGCGTGCACCAGCCGCGAGGCGAACCATGCCCAACTCAGGGCCACGAAGGTCGCGTCGTGCACGCCCGTGAGCAGCAACAGCGGCACCAGGGCGTAGAACAGGATCGGCGTCTCGAGTTGGTTGAGGAACGACCGCTGGGCCTGGGCCGCGTACCTCGGCCACGCGATCTGGCTCGCGGCAGCGTCCAGCACGCGCGCTTCGTTGGCTCTCACGGCCTTGAGGCGGTGGAACGCCATCCAGAACAGCAGCCCCAGCGTCATCAAGGCCTGCGCCGCGACGGGGGCGATCAGCAGTCGGCTATCCATCAGACCCTCGCTGCGACGGTGGGGGACGCCGGCCGCTGCGCCATGCAGGGCCATGGCGTCGGGACAACGCGCCGCCGCGACGAGGCCGTAACCCGGCGGCGGCTTCCATCGCGGATCACGGGCGCTTGGCGCTCGGCTTGCCAGGTTCACCAGGCGACTTCGTACGCGTCCCGTGGGCGCTCCGGGACGTGCCACGGGCGTGCGCCATCGGCCGAGGTGACCGGTGCGGGGACGCACACGGCGGCCTCGCTCGTCGCGACGCCGGCTGCGAAGGCGGCGGTGTCGTCGTTCGCCATCCTTGCAGCCCTCCGGCACAAAGTCCTGCCTTCAAGCTTGCAAAGATTCGAGCCGCTACCGCGGCGAGCACGCCCGCGCCGATGTCCTCGCCGGTTGGCAGCGCCAACCCGCTGGGCCTTCGCCGCGTTAGAGACGTCGTGGATGCGGGGCCTCGACCCGCGGGAGGACCGACCGATGCGCGAAGCCGTCGACCCCCCGGGTGGCGCCCTGACGACGCGGCGCATCGCGCTCTCGTCGGGCCCGGCCTCGATCCTCGACGCGGGCGAGGGACCCGCGGTCGTGTTCGTGCACGGCCTCCCCGGCGCCGCGCGCGATGCGCGTTGGCTGGTTCCGCACCTGCAACGTCGTGCGCGGCTCGTCGCGGTCGATCTTCCGGGCTTCGGCGACACGCCGGTGTCGACCCACGCCGACGCCTCACCGGAGGGGCGCGCCGCGTTTGTTCTCGACGTGGTCGACGCGCTCGGCCTCGACCGCCCCGCGATCGTCGGGCACTCGATGGGGGGCGTCGTGGCGGTGGCGGCCGTCGCCGCGCGGCCGGGTGCCTTCTCGGGGCTCGGCCTGCTCGCGTGCCCCGGCCTTCGTCCGCACGCCACGTTTGCACGTTTCCCTCGCCGCACGTTGCACCTCGCCGTGCACGGCCCGTGGGCGCCTTGGACCCTGCCGCGCATCCAGCGCCTGTTTGCGCGTGCAGGCTTCCGCAACTACCCCGACGCGGCCGTGGTCCGGACGATCGACGCGCTTCGGGCCACGGTGTTCGACGCCCACGTTCGACGCCTCCGCGCCTTGTCGCTGCCGACGCTCGCGGCGTGGTGTGCCGACGACCCGATCGTCGAGCCGGCGATCCTCGCCGAACTTGCGACGGCGTTGCCGCCTGGGCCGCGCCTCGTCTGGGCGCGTGGGGGCCACGTCCCGCAGAAAGCGTACGCGGTGGAGTTGGCGGACGCGCTCGTCGGGTGGATGGACGTCGTGCGCGACGATCCGCGCGCGGGACACGTCGCGCCCGGCTAGGAGCGTGACGATGAGGTGAACATGGTCGCGCTCTGGATCGCGATGGCCGCTGCCCAGACGGTCACGGTGCAACCGTTTCTCCAGTCGCTCACGCCGGAGGGCGCTTGGGTCGTCTGGGAGGCCGAGGGCGCGGTCAGCGGCGAAGTCCGTTGGGGCGACAGCGCCACGTCGCTCACCCAGTCCGCCACCGCGACGGCGCAGCCCGTCGAGGACGGGGCCGTGATCCTGCAAGCGGAGCTGAGCCGACTGACACCGGGATCGCGGGTGTTCTACGAGGTTCAGACCGGCGAGATCCGTAGCGACGTCGCGGACTTCTTGGTCCCGGCTGCGCCGTCCGAGATGGGCGACTTTCGCCTCCTCGCGATGAGCGACATGCAGCGCAACGGCTTGTGGCCGGACAAGTTCCGAGAGGTCGTCCACGACGGCGTGCTCGGCTGGCTGACGTCGCGCGGCGAGACCGATCTCGCGGCGTCGTTCGACATGATCCTCATCCCCGGCGACCTGGTCGACGACGGGCCGGACCATGCGCAATGGCGCGACACCTTCTTCGCGCCGCTCTTTCCGTTGAGCGCGCATGTCCCGATCTGGCCCGTGTACGGCAACCACGAAGACGGGACCCACTGGTTCACCGACTACTTTCACCTCCCCGACAACGGCGATCCGGTGTGGTCCGAGCATTGGTGGGCCCAAAGGCACGGCAACGTCGACGTGATCGGGCTCGACAGCAACTTGTTCGCGCAGTGGGCCGACCAGATGTCGTTCCTGCAGGCGCGCCTCGACGCCGCATGCTTCGATGACGGTGTGGACTTCGTGATCGCGCAGCTCCACCACCCGTTTCAGTCCGAGCTGTGGACGCCGGGCAACAACCCCCTCACGGGCCAGCTCGTGGAGCGCATGTCGGCGTTCTCGGATGCATGCGGCAAGCCGACCGTGCACTTGTTCGGCCACACGCACGCCTACAGTCGAGGTCAAACGCGGGATCATGCCCACCTGATGGTCAACGTCGCGACGGCCGGTGGCGCGATCGACCGATGGGGGGAGCAGACCCAGCAGGACTACGCGGCGTTCAGCGTCTCGGACGATGACTGGGGGTTCGTCGTCGTCGACGTCACCCGCGGCACGAACCCCAAGCTGACCGTGCGTCGATGGACGCGGGGGGACGCGCAAGCGCCGCGCGACAACGACCTGACCGATGTCGTGACCTTGCGAAGGTACAACACGGCGCCGGCAACGCCGGTGCTGTACCCGCCAGAGGGAGACCGCCCGCCCGGAGACTGCGTTTCGCTCGGCGCCTCCGCGTTCGTCGACCTCGATGGCGACGCGCAACAGGCGAGTCATTGGCAGGTCTCGGACGACTGCGCGAACTTCGAGTCCCCGGATCGCGACGTCTGGCGGCAGGACCGCAACCTGTACTTCGGGGTCGACACCCAAGCCGGAGACGACCTGCGAGACGAGGCGATCGAGGACCTCCCTGCGGGGGCTTGGTGCGCGCGGGTTCGCGTCCGGGATGCGGCGCTCGCTTGGTCGTCGTGGTCGGCCCCGGTGGCGTTCGACGTGTCGGCGCCGCGTCGGTCGGTCAACCTCCTTCCTGACCCGAGCTTCGAGGACGAGCTCGATGGCTGGGTGCGAACCGGACACGTCGAGGTGACCGGGGACGGCCGTTGCGGCGGTGCGCTGCCGGCAGACGGCGCGCGTGCGGTGGGCCTCGGCGGCCCCTGCGTCGCCCAGCCGGGCGGCGGCGTCTCGGTCCGTGCGTCGCTGCAGCCGGCCGCCGATCTCGTCGCCGCCGGCGCGCCGTTGCGGTGGTCGGTGCAGGCGATGCAGGGGCTTACGACCCTGACGTGGGCGTTCGAGGACGCGGCTGGTGTCGTGGTCGCGACGGTCTCCGACACCGTGGGCGGTGACGTGACGTGGGAGGCCTTCGCGGGTACGCACGCGGTCCCCGCGGGGGCTGTGACCTTCACGTTGACCGTCACGGCCGACGAGCCCGTCCAACTCGACGCCTTCGAGGCGCGGGTGGGGGAAGAGCCCCTCGCGTGCGCCCGACCTGCATGGCCGTCGGCCGTCGCCGCGCAGGACCGTTGTGGGTGCGATGCGTCGCAGGGCGGTGCCGGTGCCTCCGCCGTCGCGGTGTTGGCGCTGGTGGGGAGCGTTCGGCGCCGCGTTGGACGCCGCGAAGGCACGAGGTAGGGCTTCGCGGACGGGAGGCGTGATGCGGGCTGGCGTCGCGTTGGGGGCTTGGATCGTCGGCGCGTGCGTGGCGCCGCGCGGCACAGCAGCGTCGAACGACGCGGCGGAATCCCCCGACGGCGAGGTCTCTGCCGACGACACCGGCCCGCCGTGGTGGATGCCCTACCCGCGACCGTGCGGCGACCTGTTCGAAGCCCGCTCCCTGCTCGACGTTCACCTCGACATGGACGACGACACCTGGTCGAGCCTGTTGGCGGACCAAGCGGCGGGCGTGCGGGTCGAGCGGCCTGTCCGTGTGCGCGTGGGGGACGACACGGCTTGGGCGACCGCTCGGATCAAGGGCGACTGGTCGTGGCACCCCGAGAAGATTCAATGGGTGCTTTCGTTTCAGGCGTTCGACAAGGAGGCTCGCTTCCATGGGCTGCGCTCGATGAGCCTCGACGCGCCTTGGTACGATCGCTCCCTGCTCCACGAGCGGCTCGCGTTCTCGGTGTTCGCGCGGGCCGGCGTCCCCGCGTCGTGCGTCAACCATGCCCGTCTCTACGTGAACGGAGCGTTTTACGGGGTGTATGCCCACACCGAGCGGATGGACCGCGAGTACCTCGAGCGCAACTTCTGGGAGCCGGACGGCAACCTGTACGACGCCTCGAACACGCTCGTCACGAACGAGGATGAAGACCCCGACTGGACCAAACTGTCCGCCTACCACTCGGCTCGTACGTTCGAGGAGATCGCCGCGGTGGTCGACCTCGACGCCGCGCTCTCGGAGTGGGCCGTCGAAGCGATGATCCCGGCCAACGACAACTTCTGGGCGGGCGTCGAGCTGAATGACTACCTTTACGAGCATCCGCGACGGGGGATGGTGTTTCTGCCCTACGACATGGACGGCACCTTCGGGACGGCCCAGGAACGGGATGGCACCTATGTCTGGCCCGACAGCACGACGGCGGATCCGATCACGTGGTCGCACACGTGGTGGGTCAAGGAGCCGATGGTGCAGACGGTGCTGGCGGATCCTGCGGCCTGCGAGGCCTTCGTCGGCGCGTTGCGCGTCGCGCGGGCGGCCTACGATGTGCCGACGATGCAAGCCGACATCGATGCTTGGGCGGCGCAGATCGCAGACGCGGTCGCGGCAGACCCGCACCGTCCTTGGTCGTTCGAGGCACATCAAGCTGCCGTCGCGGTGCTGCGGGAGACGGTCGCCGCGCGCGCCGCCTTCGTCGACGCGTGGCTGGGTCGTGACGGCCACTGCCCGGCGGTCTGGCCGATCCCCTAGGCTGCGCGGCGCCGAACGAGGGCGAGGGCCGCGAGGGTCGCGGCGAGGAGGCCGGACGTCGATCCGCGGGGGCCACCGTCGCAGCCGCATTCCGTCGCCGGGGCGACTTCGTCACCCGTGTCGGCGCAGCCCTCGTCCACGGCGCCGTCGCAGTCGTTGTCGAGCCCGTCGCAGG
>JBJONI010000323.1:0-4477 GCA_046051915.1 Pseudomonadota bacterium | reverse complement strand
CTGCGTCCCTGGTCGAGGAGGTGGGTGAACAGGGTGCCAAGGCGCGGGACGCTTTGAGGCTGGACGGTGAAGCTAAAGAAGGCTTCTGATTGGGATTGCTCGAGGAAGATCCGCTCGGCGTACTCGGGCAGGTGGCCTTGGGTGAGGAACAGGTGGCCGTTGTCGGACTCCTGGACCTGCGTGTAGAAGTTGTCGGACAAGGTGAATTGGGCGGCGAGCGCGCGCAGGTTGGGGGTGATCTCGGCCCCGTAGCGCAACAGGTCGGGGTCACCGTTGGCGCCTGGGTAGTCACCAAACAGACAGTCGAAGGTCTTGTTCTCCTTGACGAGCACCACGACGTGCTTCACGGGCGTGCCATGCTCGGGCGACGTCGGGATCGGGAAGTCCACTTCGCAGACCGGTGAGAAAAGGTCGATCGGCCGCTGGAAGTTCGCGGTGACCTCCGCAGAGGTGGCGACGAGGTCGACCGATGCGAGGTCGATCCGGCTCGCGCCCCCGTCGAGCGCGGTCTTGGCCGATCGACCCTCGGACGGCCCGGCACCGGAGCCCTTGCCCTCCACGACCAGCAGCGTTTGGTCGTCGGCCATGACGGTCGACGCGGTCGGATAGAAGCCCGTGGGGATGTCGCCGAGCCGAGCGAGTGTCGCGGCATCGAACACGCTGACGGCGTTGTCGGCCCCGCGGGTCACGTACAGGCGGCCGTCGTGCCAGGCGACGTGGTTGGCGTTGGAGTTCGCGAGGGGCCGCTGGTCGGGGTCGAGCATGTCGGCCGCGACGTCCACCTTGCCGGTGACCGCGACGGCCTCAGGATCGATCGCGACGAGCGTGTCTCCCTTTGTCGTCACCGCCCACACCGTGGCGCCGTCGGGCGCGATCGCCATCGCCCCGGGTGCGCCCCCGAGGAGGAGTGGCACCACCTCGCCTGTGCGGAGGTCGACGCGCTCGACGTCGTCGTCGGCCAGTCCGCTGACCCAAGCCTGGCCCCGCGTGGGGTCGGCCAGCAGGCGGTAGGGGGCGATCGTGAGGGCGATGGTGCGGCGCGTCAGCCCGGTCGCGACGTCGATCTCGACGAGCGCACGCTGTTGCTGCAGGCTGACCCACACCGTCTCGGGGTCAGGTCCAGCGACGATTCCGGAGACGTACCCGTCGACGGTCCACACGCCATCCGGCGTCAGCGTCCCGTCGGCACCGACGGCGTACCGGTCGATGCGCTCCGCGGCCCCGCCCGATGCGAGCAGGGTGGTGCCGTCGGGGCTGAGCCAGAGGCCTTGGTACGCCCTTCCCCGGTTCACGTCCTGGACGATCTCCATGCGGTCGGCGTCGATCACCAACAGCCGCCGATCGTCCGAGGAAGCGCTGGTCGCATACGCGATCGGCAAGGTCGGGTGGGGCAAGACGTCGATCAGGTAGCCAGGCAGATCGATGTGGATGCCGGCTGGGTCGGCACGTCGCCCATCGAGGGTCACAAAGCTCCCATCCTCCTGCCGTCCGGGCGTGCGCAGCATCGCCTCGGGGGCTTGCGGCTCGCACGGTGGCGGCGGCTCTGGGGGGGCGTTGTGGCATGCGGCGACGAGCAGGAGGGACAAGACGCGCATCGAGGTCTCCGGTGGGTTCCGTTCACCGGTGCTCCGCGGGGTGTCCACCGCGGGTGGCGGGGTTTTCCCGGTTTGTCGCAGGGGCCGGACGCGGACCTGAGATGGCGTAGAACAGATCCCGGGAGGGCGACATGCCCGTGCGTGACATGGCTTGGCTGGAGCCGGCGCTCGCCGAGCGCGTGCGACCGCTGCACCGCGCTCCGGTCGGACCGGGGCCGGTCGTGGCGTGGCTGCGCGCGTCGCTTCGTCCCAACGACAACCCCGTGCTCGCCGTCGCTTCGCGCCTCGCCGCCCGGTTGGAGCGTCCGCTGGCGGTCTACGTCGGGGTGAGTCGGCGTTCCGGCTACGCGAACGACCGCTTGCACCGATTTCTCGTCGAGGCGGCGCTCGATCTGGGTCGAGCGCTGGCGGCCGAAGGGGTCGCGTTTGGCCTGCACGTCGAGCGGCCCGACCACGCGCCGCGTGTCCTCGACGTCTGGTGCGCCTCCGCCGCCGCGATCGTGATCGATGACCTGCCGCTCGACCCGTGGCGCCGATGGGCGGCGTCGGTGTCTGCGCGGTCGGAGGTGCCCGTCTGGGCGGTGGATGCGGCGTGTGTCGTGCCGATGATGTGGTGGGGGCGGCCGTACGACCGGGCCTTCGCCTTCCGAGAAGCCCACGCGCCGGCCGCGAGGAGGCGCCTCTCGGACGTCGCCGACCGGGTCGAAACCCCGGGTTTAACGATGGACGAAGATGTCTTTTGGCCGTTTGAGCGCGTCCGGCTGGATGCGGATCCGGCCGATGTGGTTCGCGATGCCTGCGTCGATGCGACGGTGGCGCCGGTGGTCGACACGCCCGGGGGATGGCAGGCCGCGTCGTCGCGATGGACGTCGTTCCTCGACAACGACCTCGATAGCTACGCCGCCCGCCGCAACAACCCTCTGGATCCCCGGGGTTCGAGTCGCATGTCGCCCTACCTGCACTTCGGGTGCATCTCGGCGCGGCAGCTCGCGGCCGACGCCGCTGCGCGCGGTGGCGCGGGCGCCGAGAAGTTCCTCGACGAGCTTCTGACGTGGCGGGAGTTGGCTTGGGTATGGGCGTTTCATCACCGCAACCTCGGTGACCGTGCCGCCCTGCCCACCTGGGCGAGGGCCTCCTTCGAACGCTGTGCGTCCGACCCCCGGGTGTTGCAGTCGTGGCACGCGCTCGACCGCGCCGAAACGGGGGACCGCCTGTGGGACGCCGCGCAGCAGCACCTGCGACGCCACGGCGAGCTTCACAACCACGTTCGCATGACGTGGGGCAAGGCGTTTCCTGCCTGGACCCCCGACGTCGACGCTTCCATCGCCGCAGCGCTCGCCTTGAACCACCGCTACGCGCTGGACGGACGGGATCCTGCCAGTCACGGTGGGATCCTGTGGTGCCACGGCTTGTTCGACCGCCCTTTCCGCCCGCCCAGCCGCGTGTTGGGAGAAGTTCGGGCGCGGCCGACCGAAGAGCATGCCGCGCGGCTGGATGTCGCCCGGTATGCGGCGATGACCGGGTCGCCGAGCGTGGCGTGTTCAGGGCGTGTGGTCATCGTTGGCGCCGGCGCGGCGGGCGCGATCGCTGCGCGCACGCTCGCGGACCACGGCGTGGACGTCGTCGTGCTGGACAAGGGGCGTCACGTGGGCGGTCGTCTCGCGTCTCGTGTTGGACCGGGTGTGGTGTGGCGATACGGCGCTCGCAGGATCGAGGCCACCCAGCCCCAGCTGGCTTGGCACCTCGAAGGGTGGGCGAAGCGGGGCTGGATTCATCCGACGGCGGGCGGGTGGAGCTTGTCGGGGGACGCGCGGGACGTCCCTGCCTCGCTGCTCGCGGGCCTGGACGTTCGGCTGTCGACGGTCGTGACGCGGGTCGCCGACGACGGCGTCGCGTTGGAGGACGGCACGTGGATCGACGCGGTCGCCGTCCTCGTGACGGTGCCGGCACCCCAAGCCGCCGCCTTGCTTCCTGCGGATCTGGCGTCGCAGGCTGCGGGTGCGGTCACGCGGCCTGCGTGGGTCGCGCGCGTCTCGTTGTCCGCGCCGTGGCAGCCGCCGGACGACACCGGAGGCTTGACGTTGTACCCCGAGGACGACGCCGGCCGTCATTGGACGATCGCGCTCGATGGGGCAGGCTCGGCGGCCCGGGTCGAGGAGGACGCGTCGCAAGTCGCCGCTTGGTTCGCTTCGCGGCTTGAGGCGATGGCCGCCCCTGCCGTCGTGTCGGTCGATGCACACCGTTGGCGCTACGCTCGGGTGCAAGCCACGGCGGGCGGGCCGTTCCGGGTCTCGGGGAACGTCCTGGCTGCTGGGGACTGGACGTGTGGCGGAGATCTCGCGGGCGCCTACGCGGCCGGTGCCGCCGCGGCAGGCTGGTGGCTTGGACAGCAGGTGGACGCCTCGCGTCGCGCGGGATGGAAACCCGATGCCGTGCGGCCGCCACCCGCCCGGCAGGGGAGCCTGTTCGCGACGGCGTGAGGACGTTTCAACGGTCGTGCAGTCGCGGCCTGGGCTCAGGGAATCCCTGATCCCGTTGATCAGACATCGCCTGAACCAGAGATCCGTCGTAGCCTTTCACCGCGAGGTGTCCTTGACGCGGTTGGCTGGGCCGGTGGTGCCGTCGGGTCTTGTCGGCGCCCGCGCCTCCGTCGCCGGCCCCATCGGCGTGTGCCGATGACGGAGCGGACGCGCGTGCTGCTGGTGGATGACCACCCGGTGTTCCGCTACGGGCTTCGGCGGTTGCTGGACGCGTCGCCGCATTGCCGGGTCGTGGGGGAAGCGGGCGACGCCCCTGCCGCTCGCCGGCTCCTGCTTGACGTCCGTGTCGACGTCGTGACCGTCGATATTCGCCTCGAGAAGGGCAGCGGACTCGACCTCATC
>JBJONI010000322.1:0-6449 GCA_046051915.1 Pseudomonadota bacterium | reverse complement strand
CTGATCCTGCCCGCGCACCTCGCGCACAGCCGACAGGACCACCGCGGTCTGATCGGAGGCATCGCTTGGCTGTTTTCACTGCCACGCGACCGCTTCAGCGCCGCCCTCGCGCGCTTCACCGCAGGACCGTACACGACGATGTTGAAGGCGGCGTTGTCGTGGCGATACACAACGCTGGCGGCCTCGTTCTCATTGTTCCTCGCGACCGTCGCCTACGTCAGCTCCTTGATGGCGTTCACCTTCCTACCCAGCATCCCCTCGGACTCCGTGCGGGCCTCGGCACGCCTCCCCTACGGCGTCCCCGTCACCCAGACCGAGGCGGTGCGCGAGGTCCTCGAAGCCTCGTTGACCGCAGCGATCGCTGAGGTCGGTGCCGAGGACGCCGTGCGGGGGCGGCTCACGTTGGTCGGCCAAGGCGGCGGGGGTGGCCCCCAAGGCGGCGCTCGGCCTGCGGGAAGCCACCTGCTCTCGATCGAGGTCGACCTGATGCCCAGCGACCAGCGCAGCTTCTCCAGCGGCGACCTCGAAGCGGCGTGGGCGCGAAACACACCGCCGATCGCGGGGGTCGAAGCCTTGTCGTTCCGGTCCGACATCGGCGCGGGCGGGGGCGCCGCCGTCGACGTCCAGATCAGCCACCCCGACAACCAGGTCCTCGCGACCGTGAGCGCAGAGATCGTCGACGCGTTGAGGGCCTACCCCGACCTCAAGAACGTCGACAACGGCTACGCGGGCGGCAAGGCCCAGTTGGACTTCCGCTTGCTCGATGCCGCCCGTTCCCTCGGGCTGACCACGCTCGACATCGCGCGTCAGCTTCGCGGGGCGTTCTACGGCGCCGAGGCCCTCCGCGAGCAGCGGGGACGCGAAGAGCTCAAGGTGATGGTCCGCCTGCCGGAAGCGCAGCGTGCGAGCGAGCACGACCTCGCGCAGCTCGACCTGCGGACACCGGCGGGCGGCCACATCCCGCTCGGCACCGTCGCCACGTTCGAGCGAGGACGCGCGGCCACCTCGATCAACCGCGAGAATGGGCGCCGGGTGGTTGATGTCCGCGCCGAGCTCGCGGCGGGCATCAAGACCGCGCGGCCCGTCCTCGATGACCTCGAGGCGAACATCCTGCCCTCACTCGTGGCGCGCCATCCGGGTTTGACCTGGCGCTTCGCAGGCGCGCAGGAGTCGCAGAATGAGTCTCTCGCCAGCCTCGGCAAGAACTACGTCTTTGCGCTGTTCGCGATCTACGCGCTCCTCGCCATCCCCTTCCGCAGCTACCTGCAGCCCGCGGTGGTGATGATCGCGATCCCGATGGGGTTCGTCGGCGCCATCGGTGGCCACATCCTCCACGGCTACGAGATGTCGATCATCAGCATCATGGGGATCATCGCCGCTTCCGGTGTTGTCTTGAACGACAGCGTCGTCATCGTCGACGCGATCAACCAGTTCCGCAGCGAGGGGATGACCACGACCGAAGCCGTCCTCGCTGCCGGTCAGCGCCGCCTCCGACCCATCGTGTTGAACTCGATGACCACCTACCTCGGGCTCGGCACGACCTTGTATGAGACAAGCGTTCAAGCCAGGTTTTTGATCCCCATGGCGGTGGCGCTGGCGTACGGGGTGGCCTTCGCGACCCTGATTGCGCTCCTCGTCGTTCCGGCGGCGTACCTGATCATCGACGACGTGGACGCGATCGGGCGCCGACTGTGGTCGTGGTGGGACCCGCACGACGCACACGACGTCGAACCCGCGGCAGCGCCGACGGAGGCTTTGACGCGTTAACCTGGGCCGATGAACGCACGCGCCTTCACCCTCGCCCTCAGCCTGTCGGGATGCCGTTGGAGCAGCCCCGACGCCCCTGTGGTATCCCCGGAGGCCACGAACGGGCCGGCCGTCAGCCGCCCCACACCCAAGCCCACGCCGCCCGAGCAGCTACGACCACCCGTCGTGGCGTCGCCTGCCCCTTCGGAAGCGCTGGACATCGTCGTCCTCACGCTGGACACGACGCGCGCCGACCATCTCGGTGCGTACGGCTACCCCCGCCCGACGTCGCCGGCGTTCGACGCCCTCGCCGCCCGGGGCGTGTTGTTCGAGCGACTCGTGGTGCCCCAGGCCACCACGCTGCCCACCCACACGTCGCTGTTTACCGGCGTGTGGCCCTTGGAACATGGCATCACGGCGAACCTTGAACATGGAGGCCAGGCCTTCGTGCCATCCCCCTCGTTGCGGAGCTTCGCCGAGGTCCTCTCGGCGTCAGGCTACCAGACGGGGGGCTTTACGAGCTGCGCTCCACTGGACGCCACCACGGGCATCGAACGCGGATTTCAGGTGTTTTCGGCGCCCACGACCGAGCAGCGACCCGGACGCATCACCGCCGACGACGCGATCGCTTGGCTCGACCAGACCGCGCCGACGCCTCTGCTGCTCTGGGTGCACTTCTACGATCCGCACAACCCTTGGACCCCGGCACCCGAGCACCGCGAGGCGTTCAAGGACGACCTCCCGGCGCGTTGGATCCCCGACCGACAGATCGCCCGCACCACCAAGCGGCCGACCGGCGAGGAGGTGCGCGCCGTCCCCGCGATGAATGCCTACGATGCCGAGATCCGAACCATGGACGACCAGATCGCGCGCATGGTCGCCGCCGTCGAACGCCGTGGACGCGCCGACAAGACCGTGTGGGTGCTGATGGGGGACCATGGCGAGGGTCTCAACCAGCACGGCGAGCCCGGACACGGCTTGGTGTGGGACGAGCAGCTGCACGCGCCGTTGGTCCTCGTCGTACCGGGGCGCTCCCCGGCCCGCGTCGCGACCACGGTCTCGACCGTCGACGTGCTCCCGACGGTGCTCGGTCTCGTCGACATCCCGGGAGAAGCTGAACTTCGCAGTCAACTCTCCGGTCGGGACGTGCTGGCGGACGGCTACACGCCTCGCGCCGTGCTCAGCCTGACGTCGGCGCGACAAGTCGGGCACGGGCGCGCGATGCAGCTCGCGCTGACCGATGACACCCACAAATGCGTCTGGGAAGAAGGCAGCGACGACGTGACGGTCTACGATCGGCGTACCGACCCGTACGAGCTACGGCCTGCGTCCGCGCCCGACGTCGCGCAGCGCTGCCTCGCACGCTTCCGGACCATGACGGCCGAACAGCGAGCCCGCGCCGAGGCGATCGGCGCAGGACGAACCGCCCCGATGGAGGAGACGCGGCGGCAGATGTTGCTGTGCCTTGGCTACCTCGACGGCGAAGCACCGCCGCCTGACGTCTGTCGACGCCTCCAAGACGGCGCCGCGCCCGGTTCAACGGTACACTGACCGCATCCGGAGGTCCCCGATGCACCCGTCTCGCCCCTGCCCCCGTTGCGGCTACATGGACGGCCCCTCCCAGGGCCACGGGCAGGCCTCCAACCGAACGCCCCACGGCCAGAGCCAGGGCGGCCCCCAAGGCCCGTGGCACCACGGACCGAACCACAGACCGCACCACAACCCGCACCACGGCGGCCACCAAGGCCCGTGGCACCACGGACCGCACCACGGCGGCCACCAAGGCCCGTGGCACCACGGCCAGAGCCAGGGCGGCCCCCAAGGCCCGTGGCACCACGGACCGCACCACAGCGGACACGGCGGAAACGGCGGACACCCCCACGGCGGGTCCCACCACGAAGGCCACCACGGGTCGTGGCACGGCGCAGCGCACGCGGCGGGTCCCGAGACGCGTGGACGCTCCGTCCCAACGCAGGCGGCCGATGGGCGACCCGCCCAAGCGCCGCCACCGCCGCCCCACAGCGAGGAGCCGACGGCGTGGCGCCACGGACCGGACGGCTACGGCCCCCCGAGCGGAGACGCCGCGGCGGCTGCTCCTGACGCGCCCTGGGATGGCGACCGAAGCGGCCCCGATACCCCATGGAACGGAGACCGCTCCGGACCGGACGTCCCGTACGAGGGCGACGATGCCTGCCCCGGGACGCCCCCGCCCGAGGCCTCCGGCTGATCTCGTTCGATTCTGTTCGATTTGGTGACATGGCGAGAACTTCCGTGACAGACGGCAGCCTCTCCCCACCGGACGAGACGAGACAACCCCCTCGGCCTGGGCGATGACGTCGTCACGATTCGCGAAGAATCGTCAACCCCGGAGCCCGCATGACACCCGCGACCACCATCCTCATGATCGAGGACGACCTCACGATCGCCACCGGTCTCATCGCCGCGCTCGAGCACGAGCGCTTCCGCGTTGTCCACGTCGACAACGGCGAGCAGGGCCTCGAACTCCTCAAGCGTGACCCGCCGGACCTGCTCCTGTGCGACATCATGCTCCCCGGCATGGACGGCCTCGCTGTGATGCGCAAGGTCAAGGACACCCACGTCGATCTCCCTGTGGTCCTGCTGACGGCGCGCACCGAAGAGATCGATCGCGTGATGGGGCTGGAGCTCGGCGCCGACGACTACATCACGAAGCCGTTCTCCGCCCGCGAGGTCGTCGCGCGCATCAAGGCACGCTTGCGGACGAGCCAGCCCGACCGCCGGATGCCGGACGTCTACGAGTTCGGCAACATTCGCGTCGACCTTCGGCGCCGCCTCCTGTGGCGCAGCGGGGCCGAGGAGGAGCGCCTGACGACGCACGAGGCAGGCACGCTGCAATACTTGATCGGACATCGCGGCCGCGACGTCAGCCGGGACGAGCTGCTGGAGAAGGTCTGGGGCTACACCGCGGCGCTGACCACCCGGACGGTCGACAACCAGATCCTGAAGCTTCGGAAGAAGATCGAGGACACGCCCGCCGAGCCGCGTCACATCCTCACCGTCCACGGCACCGGCTACCGCTTCGAGCCCTGAGCCCGGTCATGCCCCGGTCGAGACGCCCAAGGCCGTCGCGCAAGCCTGCGTGACGGCCGCGCTGGCGTCGGCCACGACGCCCGCGTCTGGACCCTCGACGAGGACGCGGAGTACCGGTTCCGTGCCCGACCACCGGATGAACACGCGCCCACCGCCCAACCGTTCGGTCCAGTCGCTGCACGCGGCCGCCACGCGCGGGTCGGCCTCGACGTTCGCCCGCGTCGCTGCGCGGACCTTGGTCAGCCGGCGGGGCCACACGGCGAACGGCGCCACCGCGGCCCGCAGGGTCGGTTCCCGAGCGAACGCCGCCTGAAGCGTGGCGAACCCGATGAGCAGGCCATCGCCCCCAGGAGGGCCGCCGCGCAGCAGCGCGTGCCCCGACTCCTCCCCACCGACCGCCGCACCCGAACGGCGCAGCGCCTCGGCGACATGGCGGTCCCCCACACCGGTACGGATCACGTCCACGCCGGGCAAGGCGGCCTCCAAGGCGTACGAAGACATCACGGTCACGACGAGGGACGCGGCCTCACGAGACGACGCCAACAGGCCGAGGAGGGCGTCCCCGGCGACGGGCGTCCCCGTCGCGTCGATCAGCAGGGCGCGATCCCCGTCCCCATCCACCGCCAAGCCCGCATCTGCGCCCACCGCCACCACGGCGCTCGCCAAGGTCGCCGGGTGCTCACTGCCCACACCCTCGTTGATCGTGCCTTCGCCCGTCGAGATCCAACGAAGGTCCACGCCTCGCAGGTGCGCCGTCCACAGCGCCCGGGTGGCCGTCGCCGCGCCGTGGGCGAGATCGACCACCAGACGACGCCCGACGAGCGCGCCGGGGTCCGGCACGACGGTGGCGATGGCTTCTGCGTACGCCTGCAAGGCCTCGGCGCGGGCCACGCGCGACGGGCCGCCGCACCCGCTGGCGGGGGCCGCCATCCACGCTTCAAGGCGCGCCGTCTCGGCATCATCGGGCTTGAAACCGCCGGGGCCGACCACCTTGAACCCGTTGTCGGACGCCGGGTTGTGCGAGGCCGTGACCATCACCCCCACGTCCGCCAACCCCGCCGCGATCGCCGTCTGCAACGCAGGCGTCGGCAGCACCCCGAGGTGGATCGCGGTCGCGCCGGCGCGGACCACACCCTGCAGGACCTCGTCGGCGAGGGCCGGACCGCTCGGCCGCGTGTCGTAGGCGACGGCAACGCGCGCCTCACGGGTCGAATCCCCGACGTGAAACGCCCACCGCGCCGCCGCGCTGCCCACCTGACGCGCACCGGCGGCGTCGATCGGCGGGGTCCCCGCCTCCCCGCGCACGCCATCGGTCCCGAAACGCATGAGCCCTCCCTTCGCTAGCGGCGGACCAGCCCGATGCTGCCCGGCGCTTCGACCACGCGCAGGACGTCCTCCTGAGGAAGGACCACATCCCAACGCGGCGCGCGCGGGGCGCGGAAGCGCGCGTCCAGCCGCGTCGCCTCGGAACCTTCGGGCACGTCCACCACGGCGACCCAGCGCGTCGGCGCGAGCTCCGCGAGCACCGATGGGGGGCCTTCCAGCGTGAGGCTGACGGTGGCCGTCGGATCCGCGAGCGTCCAAGCAGAATCGCGCACGAGCACCGGGACGCCGTCGAAGCGCGCCGTCCGCAA
>JBJONI010000321.1:0-6101 GCA_046051915.1 Pseudomonadota bacterium | reverse complement strand
CGGGTTCTTGAGCTGCACCTTCGGTCCGGTGGGGTCGGAGAACACCTCGACGAGTTGGTCGAACGACAGCAGTTGGTGCTGGTCGCCGTAGCGGATCAGGACGTGGAAGAAGGCGTTGATGACGGCCTGGCTCTGGGCGTCGTCGACTTGGAACGGCACCGAGCGGACGCCGAACTGCTCCGACAGCTCCTTCTGCAACTCCTCGTCGCTGGAGGGGTCGACCACGTCGATCTCGACACGCCCTTCGCCCGCGACCGCGTATTCTTCGAGCAGGTCGCGCAGTTGAGGGACGAGCGGCGAGAGCAGCGGGTGCGTGCGCTCCGAGAAGTAGGCGGAGATGCGGATCGGCTCGTCGAGTGCAGCCAGAACGCCGGTGGTGGCCTCCGACAGCGAGTAGTCGCCGTTCTCGGTGAGATCGACGCGCAGCGCCGTGACGGGGGCGAGCCACACGTTGGCGACCAGTGCGTTCGCGGCGATCAGGCTCGAGACGGTCATCAGGGCGCGCGCCGCGGCCCGCCCACGGGGCGCGTCGACGTCGAGGCGGTCGAGCTCGAGGAACGTGTGATTGAACCCGAGGAACGTGCTGGTGAGCACCCCGTAGTAGACGAGGTCCCGCAGGTCGAGGACGCCGCGCTCCAGGCTCTCGAAGCGGCTCCCGGTGCCGATCGCGCGGAGCAGCTCGCCCGTGCGCGTGTCGAACAATGCGGTCACGGGATCGGTGCCTACGACGTAGAACGCGCCGCCGATCACCAGCGTGACCATCAAGCTGACCACTTGGTTGTTCGTGAGTGCGCTGACGCACAGCCCGATCGCGACGTACAGCGCGCCGAGCAGCAGCGCGCCGACGTAGCCCCCGATCACGGGCCCCCAGTCGAGCGGCCCGAGCGCGGAGGCCATCAGCGGGAGGGGGAGGGTCAAGCCGAGGGCGACCGCCACCAAGCCCGTCGCGGCGAGGAACTTGCCGAGGACCAGCGCGCGCGTCGGCACGGGCAGCGTCAACAGCACCTCGAGGGTGCCGACCTTGCGCTCCTCCGCCCATAGACGCATCGTCACGGCCGCGGTGAGGAACACGAGCAGCAGGGGCAGCCACGCGAACAGCGGTCGGACGTCGGCGAGGTTGCGCGCGAACCAACGCGACGACGAGAAGAAGGTGAACAGCACGACGAGCTCGAACACCGCGAGGAAGATCAGCGCGACGGGGCTCTGAAACAGCCCGCGGAACTCTTTGCGGGCCACGGTGAGGACGGAGGTCATGCGACACCTGCCTCGGCAGCGCGAAGCTGCTGGTTCTGTAGTTCTTGGAAGGCCATGTCGAGCGTGCGGACTTCGGGCGCGATCGCGCGCACCTCCCACCCCGCCTTGCTCGCGACGGCCAAGATCCCCGGCACAGGCGCTCGGTCCCCGGCGAACCGCACGCGGTAGGCCGTGCCGTCGGGCGTGGGCGTGGGGGCGGCGACCTCGACGACGCCTTCGACGGCCGCGAGGGCGCGGGAGACGTCGTCGGGTGCACCCCCAAGCACGAGGCGGACGGTGCGCGACGTGGTGAACTCGGCCAGCGGTGCGTCGGCGACGAGACGTCCGCCGATCATCACCAGCACGCGGTCGCACACCGCTTCGACCTCTTGCAGGATGTGCGTGCTCAGAATGACGGTCGAGGTCTTCCCGAGCTCCTTGAGCAGCGTCCGGATCGACTGGATTTGGACCGGGTCGAGGCCGTTCGTGGGCTCGTCGAACACCAAGACGGCGGGGTCGTGGACGATCGCCTGCGCGATGCCCACGCGCTGACGCAGGCCCTTGCTCAGCGTTCCGATGGGATCGAGCATGCGGGACTGGATGGAGGTGGCCGAGGCCGCCCGTCGCACGGCGTCGGCACGCTTTTCGGCGGGTACGCCCCGAAGTTCGGCCATCATCAGCAAGTAGTCCTGCACGAGCATGTCGTCGTACAGCGGTGCCTGCTCGGGCAGGTAGCCGATGCGCGCTTGCACGGCGTCGCGCTGGGTGGCGACGTCGAGGCCGTCGATCGTCACCCGGCCGCTGGTGGCGTCGAGGTAACCCGTGAGGATCTTCATCACGGTGGTCTTTCCAGCGCCGTTGTGTCCGAGCAAGCCGACGATCTCGCCCTTGCGGATCTCGGCGGTGACTTCGGAGACGGCGACGTTCTTGCCGTAGTTGCGGCACAGCTTGTCGAGAACGATCATGCAGACCTCGTCGGGCCGGCGAACGCCGGCGGCGGTGGGTTTGAGCACCGCGCTTGGGGGCGTCAAGGGCTCAGGCGAGCGGTTGTGCGGTGATGCGGGCGCGACGGACGGCGTGGCGTTCCACCGCGAGCTGCACCAAGCGGTCGACCAGGGCGGCGTTGCTCACCCCGGCCGCTTCCCACATCTTCGGGTACATCGAGATCGGCGTGAAGCCGGGGAGGGTGTTCACCTCGTTGATGAACACGCGGTCGGTGCCGCGCTCGACGAAGAAGTCGACGCGCGCGAGGCCCGAGAGCTCGAGGGCCCGGAACGCCTCGACGGCGAGACGCTGAAGGTTCGCGAGCAGCGCGGCCGGGGCTTGCGCCGGAATCTCGGGATGGCTGCCGGCGGCGTCGACGTACTTGGCTTCGTAGCTGTAGAAGCCGTCGGCGTGGTGGACGACGATCTCGCCGGGTGTGGCGGCCGAAGGTGCGTCGTTTCCGAGCACGGCGCACTCGATCTCGCGGATGTCGAGCGCCGGCTCCACCAGCACCTTGCCGTCGAAGCGCAGCGCGTCCTCGATGGCGGCGTCGAGGTCCTCCGCGCGCTTGACCTTGTGCACGCCGACCGAGGAGCCGGCGTTCGCCGGTTTGACGAACAACGGGAACCCGAACGCGGCGGCGGCCGTTCGCGACGCCTCGCGCGCCGTGCCCCACGCGTGCGTGGTGACGGTGTGCCATGGCACCACCGGGAGGTCGGCGAAGGCGAGCAGCTTCTTCGCGACGTCCTTGTCCATCCCGATCGACGCGCCGAGCGGACCGCAGCCCACGTACGCGACGTCCATCAGCTCGAACAGGCCTTGGATCGTGCCATCCTCGCCGAAGGTTCCGTGCAGCACGGGGAACAGGACGTCGTCGGGGCGGATGTCGTCGTCGGCGGACGGCGGGCCGACGGGGATACGGAGCCGGGGGCCGGTGCCGGCGACCGTCAGCTGACGCGGGTCGCCCTTCGCGTTGGCGAGCGTCTCGGCCGGTTCGTAGCGCCAGACGCCGTCTTGTCCGATGCCGACCGCGACCACTTCGTAGCGTGCGGGATCGAGCGCCGCCGCCACGTTGCGGGCCGACAGGACGGACACGCCGTGCTCCGAAGATCGGCCGCCGAACAGGACGAGGACGCGGATGCGCTGGGACATGGGGGCTCCTTGGCGCAGGGGCTTATCCGTTTGGACCGGGTCTGCCGTGGGGTTTTGGGTTTTGAGAGCGGGGCCTGCGTTCGGGGGCGAGCGCGGGGCGTGGGCTCGAGGTGGCCTGTCACGGCTCGTCGGTGTCCGATCGGGGGTCGCGCCGCTTCGGCCCGGTCAGGCTAGGCTGAGCCGATGCGCGCGGCCACCTTTCATCTTCGACGTCCCACCGATGCCTTGGGCGTGTTGTCGGTCGGGGGGCCGTGGTCGTACGACCACGTCGGGGCCACCGCGGGCGTCGCCCCGCCGGGATGGACGCTCGACGAGGAGGAGGCGGAGGTTGGGCGTGGGGCGGAGACGTTCCTCCGCGCCCGGGAGGCCGTGCGCGGCTGGCGCATGTTCGACTTGCCGTGGCTCCACCTGCTGACGCGGCCCGAACCGGCCCCTGGCGTTGAGGTCGCGTTCGCGTCGTACCAACTCGGCTTGTGGAGCCTCAACCGCTGCCGGGTGGTGTACGTGATCGACGAAGACGGCCCGGACGTCGCCCGGTACGGTTTTGCCTACGGCACGCTGGCCGAGCACGCGGTCGCTGGGGAAGAGCGCTTCCTGCTGACGTGGGACAAGCGGACGGACGCCGTTCGCTTTGGGATCTACAAGTTCTCGCGCCTCCGCCACCCGCTCGTCCGGCTCGTCGCGCCGGTGGCGCGCTACCTGCAGCGTCGGTTCACCACCGAGGCGATCGCAGCGCTCGGCGCGGCGGCGCGCGCGTGACCGGGCCGATCGTCATCGCCGGTGCCTCCGGCTTTGTGGGGCGTCACCTCGTCGATCGGCTGCGGCAGGAGGGGCGCGACGTCGTGTGCGGGACGCGCGACCCCGTGCGTGCCGCCGCCATCCGGCCGGGGTTCCGTTGGACGAAGCTCGACGTGGACGATCCCGGCACGCTGGACGCAGCGCTCGCGGGCGCGGACGCCCTCGTGTTTCTCGTCCATCGCCTCCGCGACCCCGGGCACCTCTCGGACACGGAGCGTGCGTCGGCCGAACGGGTCCGCGCTGCGGCCGAGCGCGCTGGCGTGCGGCGCATCGTCTACCTCGGTGGCCCGAGCCCAGCGGGTCCGACGTCGGACCACCTCGCTGCGCGCGTGGGCACGGGCGAGGTGTTGCGTGCCGGCCGCGTCTCGACGGTGGAGCTGCGCGCGGGCATGGTGATCGGCGCGGGCAGCGAGTCGTGGTTGATCGTTCGCGACCTGGCCCTGCGCCTCCCGATGATGGTGCTGCCGGCTTGGCTGGCGAACCGCAGCCAGCCCGTGTGGATCGGTGACGTCGTCGAGGCGCTCGCGGCCGCGATCGACGACCCCAACCCGGGGTCCGCTTGGTATGACCTACCGGGGCCCGAGGCGCTCTCGGGCGAACAGATCCTCACGCGCATCGCCGCCCGTGTGGGCATGCGGCCCGTGATGATCCGGGTGCCCGTGCTGACGCCGAGCCTGTCGAGCCACTGGATCCGCCTCGTGACGCGCGCCGACATCACGGTGGCACGGCGCTTGGTCGAGGGGTTGGGGGCGGACCTCGTCGCGCCGGATGACGGCTATTGGTCGCGGATCCAAGGTTTTGAGCGGACACCTTTGGATGCCGCGATCGACGCTGCGCTCGCGGCGGAGGCGTCCCTTTCGGGACTGGGTGCTTCGTGGGAACGCGCGGCGCGGCGGCTGGCGCGGCGCGCCTGAGCGCGTGCCGGAGGCGCGTGGTCGCACCGTGGACCCCGGCCGCGGCCGTGCGGCTCACTCGCGCAGGATCTCCGCCACCAACCTTCGGAACACGACGTCGACGTCGACGTCGTCGAACCGAAACCCGAGCGCCTGAAGTTTGCGGGGCGTGGCGCGGCACGAGGCGAGCAGCAGGCCTTCGGCGAGGTCGCCCAACGCACCGCGAAGCGCCCACTTCGGTGCGTGCGTCCGGATCGGGTGGCCGGCGGCGGCGCCCAACGCCTCACACCAAGCGCGGTTGGCGACGAGGTCGGGCGGCGCGCCGTTGAACCCGCCCGACGCCTCGGGCGTGTCGAGCAGGAAGGTCAGCGCGCGCACGGCGTCGTGCAGCGAGATCCACGGCGTGACCTGTCGGCCGTCACCCGCCCATCCGCCGATGCCGGAGTGGAACGCGCGCGCGAGCAGCGGCAGGGCCCCGCCCTCAGACGCGAGCACGATCCCCATGCGGAGCACCGCCGTCCGCGCGCCGAGCACGTCGGTGGCGATCCGGTGCGCGGTCTCCCACGCCGCGGAGAGCTCCGCCAAGAACCCCGCGGCCGGGTGGTCGTCGTCGTCGACATGACCGACCCCGCGGTCGCCGAACATCCCGAGGCTCCCCACGCCGACGATCACCTCGGGCGGACGATCGAGGCGCTGGAACGTGCGCCACAGCGCCTCGGTGGCTTCGACGCGACTCTCGCGGAGCAGGTGGCGCCGGGCAGGCGTCCATGGCCGGGCGGCGAGGGGGGCGGCGCCAAGGTGAAACAGGGCATCGAGGCCGTCGAGTCGCCGCAAGGCCGCTGCCGTGATGCCGCCGCCGAGGGGATCGAGGAGCACCTGGTCGCGCGAGGGGATGCGCGAGGTTCCGCCGCGCGTCAACACCAGCACCTCGTCGCCGCGGGCGAGGAGGTGGTTGCGCAGCGCGCTGCCGATAAGCCCGGTGCCCCCGGTGATGCCGATCCGCACGACGCCCCCACCGAGACAGGGTACAGCCGCCCCGGG